>NZ_JBHXTM010000015.1:0-87512 GCF_042677325.1 Streptomyces sp. NPDC127117 | reverse complement strand
CGGGCCCCGCCCGGCGTCCGCCTGTTTCGTCGCTGTCCGGCCGGACCGGAGCACACCGGTTCAGCGCGTCGGACGTTTCTCGATCGTCTGCCGTTCGCGGTTCTTCGCTTCTTCCTCGCGGACCACGACCTTCTTGATCTCCATGTGCCCCTCCCCTCGGCATTCGGTCTCAAGTCCGTTGACGTTAGGTCGCGTTGTGACGGAGTGGCAAGGGTGCCCGCTGGGGCGGGTGGGGTGTACGGGGCGGTCCGCAGCCGTGGGCGGCCGGAGGCCGATCGCTATGCTGCGTGCCGAGCGCTCACCGGAAGCGCTCAAACGAACAGTGCGTGGCGGTACGGCGAGGGGGCCAGCAGCATGCGGGAGCCGGTTGAACTCAGGCGGCAGCGAATCCTGTCGGTGGTGGAGTCGCGCGGCGCCGTCAAGGTCAGCGCGCTCGCGGCCGAGCTCGATGTCTCGGTGGTCACGGTCCGGCGGGACGTGGAGGAGCTGGCCCGGGACGGGCGGCTGCGCCGCGGGCACGGGGTGGCCCGCCCTGTGCGGGAGCCGGTTCCGACCGCCGCGGTCCCGGCGGCCCGGGGCGAGGAGCCGGCCGGGGACGCCGGGGCGGTCGCCCTGGTCGTCCCGGAGCGGCACACGTACCTGTACGAGACCCTGCACGGCGCCCGCTCCGTCCTGGAGGAGTCCGGGATCCGGATCGCCCTGCACATCGCACCGCCGTCGGCCGGGGCCGAACGTCCACTGGTGGAGCGGGCGCTGGCGGACGGGGCGCGCGGGCTGCTGATCGCACCGCGCTGGCGCAGCGCCCGCTCGGAGGAGCTGGACTACGGCTGGCTCGCGAACGTGGGGGTGCCGACCGTACTGATGGAGCGGCGGCCCCGGCCGGGCAGCGCGCTGCACGCCCTGGACTCCGTCTGTTCCGATCACTGGTACGGGATCCACCTCGCCGTGGACCATCTGGTGTCGCTGGGACATCGCCGTATCGTGCTGGCCGCCCGGGACGACAGTCCGACGGCGCGCAGCATCCGTACCGCGTTCGCCGAGATCGCTGCGGCCCACCCGGAGGTGGCGGAGTGGTCGGTGGTGCTGAGTTCCCCGCAGGCCGTGCCGGGCCCGGCCGATCCGGCCCCGGCGGAGCCCCGCGGGTCCGCCTCGGCGGCCGTCGGCGGTGCCGTGCTCGACCTCGCCGCGCTGCTGCGGGAGCGGGGTGTGACCGGGGCCGTGCTGCACGGCGACGTGGACGCGCTGATGCTGGTGCAGCGGCTGGCGGAGAGCGGTGTCGAGGTGCCCCGGGACTGTTCGGTGGTGGCGTACGACGACGTGGTCGCGGCGCTCGGGAGCCCGCCGCTGACGGCGGTGGCGCCGCCGAAGGCGGAGATCGGACGGGCGGCCGCCGAGCTGCTGCTCCACCGGCTGTCCGGCGCAGCGGGCGCGAGCGGTCCGGTGCGCCGCACGGAGCTGCTGCCCACGCTGAAGGTGCGTGGATCGGCCCAGGGGCCGCCCCGTTCCACCGGATGATCGTTTGACCGCTTTGATCTTCTTCTGAGCGATCTCTTGACCAGTAACGATCAGCCGATCAGGATTCCCCGTGAGCCGATTCAGCAGCAGCCGCGGGAGGCGTACATGCCCGGTCGACAGAGCCGTCGATCCGTGCTCGCCACGAACGCCGCCCTGCCGTTGGCGGGTGCGCTCGGCGCCTGTGGCGGCGGACCGTCGGGGGCGGTCGGCACCCGCGGCACCGGGACCACGGCAGGCGGAGGCGGCAGGCGTCCCACCCGCATCTCCTTCTGGTCCGCGCTGCGCGGCAGTCAGGACGTGGTGGACGCGTTCAACCACACCCGCAGCACCGTCCAGGTCGACTCCCAGCAGGTCCCCGCGGGTTCGCTGCTCGCGGTCCTGCCGTTGATCCTCGCCTTCGCCCTGCTCCAGCGTTTCTGGAAGTCGGGGCTCACCGCCGGTGCCGTGAAATGACCGGGGCACCGCCATCGTCCCATCCCTCTGCCAGGAGAAAGATGCCCAGGACCAGCCCTGCCTCCCCCGAAGCTCCCCTCACCCCGAACCGGCCGCGCGCCGCCGTGGCCATGAAGCCGGGCGCCGCGACCGCGCTCCTCGACGCCCGGTCCCTGGCCGCGCTCGGCGAGGTCTGCGATCTCGCGGAACTCCCCGCCCTCGAAGACTTCTCCACCGACCGGGCCCGCGAGGTACTGGCGGACGTGGAGATCCTGGTCACCGGCTGGGGCTGTCCGCCGCTGGACGCGGCCGCGCTGGCCGCCGCCCCGCGTCTGCGCGCGGTCGTCCACACCGCGGGCAGTGTCCGCGGACACATCACCGAGGAGTGCTGGGACCGCGGCATCGAGGTGTCGTCGGCGGCCGCCGCCAACGCCCTGCCGGTGGCCGAGTACACCGTCGCGATGATCCTGCTCTCGGGGAAACGGGTTCTGGAGCGGGCCCGTGAGTACCGTGCGGAGCGCCGCCGCGACAACTGGCTCGCCACTCCCGCCACGGTCGGGAACCACGGCCGCACCGTCGGCATCCTGTCCGCCTCGCTGATCGGCCGGCGGGTCATCGAACTGCTGCGCCCCTACGACCTGCCCGTCCTGCTGCACGATCCGTATGTCACCGACGCGGAGGCCGGCGCGCTCGGTGTGCGGCCGGTCGGCCTCGCGGAACTCTTCGCGCAGAGCGATGTGGTGAGCGTCCACACCCCGCTGCTGCCGTCCACCCGCGGACTCGTCGACCGTGAGCTGCTCACCTCGATGCGCACGGACGCCGTGCTGATCAACACCGCACGGGGCGCCGTCGTCGACCAGGACGCGCTCACCGACGTACTCCGGCAGGACCGGATCCGGGCGATCCTCGATGTCACCGATCCCGACCCACTGCCCGCCGCGCACCCTCTCTGGGACTGCGACAACGCTCTGATCACCCCGCACCTCGCAGGCTCGCAGGGCAATGAATGGCAACGACTGGTCGGCCTCGCGGTCGGCGAGATCGACCGCTGGGCCGCGGGCGACGGTTTCGCCCATTCCGTACGACGCGAAAGGCTGGCATTCCTCGCATGACCGCTCCGCATCCGATCTCACCCATCGAACTCCCGGCGGACGACCGGGAGTCGAGCCCGTACACCGGCTACACCCGCGCACACTGGGAGGCCGCTGCCGACGGGATGCTCCGGGCCGCCTGGCAGTGGGCCACTCCGGGCGGCGCCCTGCTGGACCTGCCGGGCCGGCCGTCCGCGTCCGGTGTGCGTTCCGACGGTCTGGAGGGATACGCGCGCACCCTCCTCGCCGCCGCCTTCCGGGTGGCCGGGGCGGAGGGCAAGGACCCGCACGGCTGGCTGGACCGGTACGCGGACGGTCTCGCGGCGGGTACCCGCAGCCCCGGCCGCGACGACGCCGAGTCCTGGCCGCTGATCCGCGACCACACCGTCTTCGGCCAGCCCATGGTGGAGTCCGCCTCGGTGGCGATAGGTCTGCGGCTGACCCGGCCGTGGCTCTGGGACCGGCTGGACGCCGGGGTCCAGGACCGTACCGAGGCGTGGCTGCGCGACGCGCTGCGGCACACCCCCGCCCCCAACAACTGGTATCTGTTCCCCTACTCCGTGGCCGCTTTCCTGGAGTCCGTGGGCCGTGGCGACGCCGAGACGGCGCGGGCGAAGGAGCGCGCCCTCGATCTGCTGGAGGGCTGGTACCGGGGCGACGGCTGGTACTCGGACGGCGACGGCCGGTCCTTCGACCACTACAACGGCTGGGCGCTGCACCTCTACCCGGTGCTGGACGCACATCTGTCGGGCGACGCCGGGCTGTCCGCGCACTACGGCGCCCGGCTGCGCGAGCACCTGGAGGGCTTCTCGCTGCTGTTCGGCGGCGACGGTGCGCCGATCCACTTCGGCCGCTCGCTGACCTACCGCTTCGCGGCCGCCTCGTCGGTGGCGCTCGGCGCCGTCAGCGGGCACACCCCGCTCACGCCCGGCGCCTCGCGGCGGTTGATCAACGGGTCGCTGCGCTACTTCCTGGACCGGGGCGCGACCGGTACGGACGGGCTGCTGAACCTGGGCTGGCACGGCCCGCACGAGGCGTCGCTGCAGAACTACTCGGCCCCCGCGTCGCCGTACTGGGCGTCCAAGGCGTTCGTCTCGCTGCTCGCCCCCGAAAGCCATCCGCTGTGGACGGCGACCGAGGAGCCCGCGCCGAGCGAGGGCCCCGACCGGGTGCTCGCACTGCCCGCGCCCGGGCTGCTCGTCCAGTCCACCCGCGCGGACGGGATCGTACGGCTGCACAACCACGGCAGTGACCATGTGCCTCCGCACGAGGGCGAGTCGGGTGCGCAGGACGATCCGCTGTACAGCCGTCAGTCGTACTCCACGGTCACCGGCCCCACGTCGCGGGGGAACGCGGCGGACAACCATCTGGCCGTGGTCGTCGCCGGGGCCCGCAGCGGTCGCCGGGTCGTCCGTGCGCTGGGCGCCGGTGGCGGCGACGGCTGGGGCTGGGCCGCCTCCTGGCACCGTCCGGTGTTCACATCGGGCTCGCCGATGGTGCCGGGGCTGCGGGTGGAGAGCGTCACCGTGGTGCGCGGGCGCCACGAGCTGCGGGTGCACCGGGTGCTCGGCGCGCCGGACGGGGCCCGGGTGGAGCAGACGGGCTGGGCGACCGGCCGTGACGACGCCCTGACCTCCGAGCTGCACGGATTGCACGGCTGGGAGTCCCGGGACGAGGTACGGGCTCCGCAGGGCACCGCGTACACGCCCTGGGCGGTGGTGCCCCGGCTGTCCGCGTCCGCCTCGGGCCCGGTGGTGCTGGTGGCGCTGGCCTCGCTGACCGCGGAGCCCGACGCGGCACCGCTCGACGCGGTGGTGGACGCGGTGGCGGTGGACGGGGACATCGTGGAGGTCCGCTGGGCACGGGACGGGGCGACGACACGTATCGGCTTCGAGCCGGTGACGGTCACGCACGGGTGAGCACCGGGGTGCGCGGCGCGGGAGTGCCCCGTGACCGCCGCGCACCCCGCCCGCCGGTCGGGCGGCCCTACGCGTCCGTCCTGATCACCACGGCCAGGGTGCGCGGGCCGTGCACGCCCTCCACCCGCTCCAGTTCGATGTCGGAGGTGGCCGAGGGCCCGCTGATCAGGGTCGTCGGCCGCTGCGGCACCAGGCGCGCCACCGCTTCCGGCACGCCGGCCTCGACCGTCGACAGATCGACGACGCAGACATGCAGATCGGGGACCAGGGAAAGCGCCCGCCGTCCCTGGTCCGGCGAGCCGTCCAGGAAGATGGTGCCGGTCTCGGCGCAGCTGACGGCTGAGGCGGTGACGACGCCGTCCAACGCGTCGAGCCGGGGCGCCGGGATGCCGTCGGAGTCCTGCTGTACCTCGCCGTCGTACGCGTCGAGCCAGCCGGCGTCGAGCCCGGCCGGCACACCGATCCGCCGAGCCCCGCGCTCCCGCAGCACCTCGGCGACGACGTGTGCGGTGCGGTCGGCGGTGCAGGTGTGCACGGTGGCCTTGTAGTCGACGAGCCGGTCGGTGAAGAGGGCCAGGCGTTCGTCGTCGGGGAGGGTGCGGCCGGTGCGGTAGCCCCGCGGGACGGCGATGTCGGGGGTGGGGGCGAGGGAGAGGGCATCCTTGATCCTGCCCAGCACCGTTTCGCGAGCGGTCGTCACTTCTCCTCCTCCTTCTTCTTGCGGTTCTGTTCGAACTCGCCCGCGGCGGCCCGCATCGTCGCGGCGCCCTCGGCCGATGCCAGCCAGGAGCGGAAGGTCTGCTTCGGCGGCACTTCGGTGTCCCGGCTCTCGCTCCAGCCGTCGAACGGCGGCGGGAGATGCGAGATCTTGCCGTCCCGCCCGCCGATGACGCGGCCGATCCCCGCCCCTTTCTGCGCGGCCGTGAAGAGCTTCGGGTGTTTCATGACGGTGGCCGCGGCCTTCATGGCCAGCTTCTCCGCCGTGGTGCCGGACTGTTCGGTGTGCTGGTGGCGCAGCTCGACCAGGAGCGACGGAATGTCGATCTTGACCGGGCAGGCGTCGAAGCAGGCGCCGCATAGGCTGGAGGCGTACGGCAGCGAGCTGTTGGGGTCGTTCTTGGCCGCGTGCATTCCGGCGAGCTGCGGGGTGAGGACAGCGCCGATCGGTCCGGGGTACGTCGATCCGTACGCGTGGCCGCCGGCCCGTTCGTACACCGGGCAGACGTTGAGACAGGCCGAGCAGCGGATGCAGTTGAGGGCCTCGCGTCCGATCCGGTCGGCGAGCGCGGCGGTGCGGCCGTTGTCGAGCAGAACCAGATGGAACTCCTGCGGTCCGTCGCCCGGCGTCACCCCGGTCCACATCGAGGTGTACGGGTTCATCCGCTCGCCCGTGGAGGAGCGCGGCAGCAACTGCAGGAACACTTCGAGGTCCTGATAGCGCGGCAGCACCTTCTCGATGCCCATGACGGTGATCAGGGTGTCGGGCATCGTCAGGCACATGCGGCCGTTGCCCTCGGACTCCACGACGGCGAGGGTTCCGGTCTCGGCGATGCCGAAGTTGGCCCCGGAGACCGCCACCTTGGTCGTCATGAACTTCTCGCGCAGGTAGGCGCGGGCGGCAGCGGCGAGATGCGCCGGCACGTTGTCCAGACTCGGGTCGACGCCCGGGATCTCCTTGAGGAAGATCTGCCGGATCTCGTCGCGGTTGCGGTGGATCGCGGGCACCAGGATGTGCGACGGCTTGTCGTGTGCGAGCTGGACGATCAGTTCGGCGAGGTCGGTCTCGTACGGGGTGATGCCGACCGATTCGAGGTGTTCGTTGAGGCCGATCTCCTGGGTGGCCATCGACTTGACCTTGATGACGTCGCTGCTGCCCGTCGCCCTGACCAGCCGGGCGACGATCTCGTTGGCCTCGACGCCGTCGCGCGCCCAGTGGACGGTGCCGCCGCGCTCGGTGACGTTCCGCTCCAGCTGCTCCAGAAGTTCGGGGAGCCGGTTCATGGTGTCGGTCTTGATGGCCGAACCCGCGTCGCGCAGCGCTTCCCAGTCGGGCAGTTCGCCGGTGACGTCGAGGCGTTTGGCGCGGATGGTGCGGGTGGCCCGGCCGAGGTTGCGGCGCAGTTGTTCGTTGCGCAGTTCGTCGTGGGCCGCCTCGGGGAACTTCCGGTCGCCCCGCAGATTGCCCGTTCCGTAGGGGGAATGGGGCGGGTTCGCGGGCATACCGAGAAAGGTGCTGCTCATCGGACGGCCTCCGTTGGGACGTACGGCGAGGTGCGGGTGGCGGAGAGGATCTGCGCGAGGTGCAGGGTGCGGGTGCCGGACCTGATGCGGGAGAGCCCGCCGCCGATGTGCATCAGACAGGACGAGTCGCCCGCCGTGCAGACATCGGCCCCGGTGGTGGCGATGTTGCGCATCTTGTCCTGGAGCATCGCGGTCGACGTCTCGGCGTTCTTGACGGCGAAGGTGCCGCCGAATCCGCAGCAGGAGTCGGCCTCGGGGAGTTCGACGAGGTCGATGGAGTCGACGGCGCGGAGCAGCTTCAGCGCCTTGTCACCGACGCGCAGCATGCGCAGGGAGTGGCAGGTGGGGTGGTACGTCACCCGGTGCGGGAAGTACGCGCCGACGTCGTCCACGTCCAGGACGTCCACGAGGAACTCCGACAGCTCGTACGTCTTGGCCTTGACGGTGGCGACGCCCGCGCGCAGCGCCGCGTCCCCGTACCGTTCGGCGACGATCTCGTGCTGATGACGGACCGAGCCCGCGCACGATCCGGACGGCATCACGACGGCATCGATCGAGGCGTCGCCGAACTGGTCGGCGAAGTTCCGGACCAGGGGGACGGGTTCGCGCTGATAGCCGGTGTTGACGTGCATCTGACCGCAGCAGGTCTGCCCCGGCGGGAACACCACGTCGTGGCCCAGCCGGGCGAGCAGGACCGCGGTCGATTTCACCGCCTCGGGGAAGAGCGTGTCTCCCAGACAGGTGGCGAAGAGTCCGATGCGCATGGGGGGTCTCTCCGATCGCTTCTCCATCTTTATGGTCCGACCATACTAGCCTCGGTCCGGAACATGAAGGATGCGGCGCCGCGAGCCACCGGGCCATGGATGGATCAACATGCACCTGACAATCGCATGATCGTGACCGTACGGCTCCGGTTCATCCGGCCGGAGCCGTACGTGGATGTGTCAGGAATCTCCTGGCGCCCGGTCGGAGTTCTCGTCGACCAGCGTGCCGTGGAGGCTGCGGATGTGCTTCTCGACCAGGTCGGCGGCGCTCGCGCCCTCGCCCGCGCGCACCAGCCTCAGCAGCTCGGTGTGCTCGGCGTTGAGCGCGGCGGCCGTGGCCGGCCAGTCCTCGGCAGCCTCCAGCGCCCGCAGGATCAGCGGTCGCACCGACTCACGGACGGCGGAGGTGAGCGTGGAGGTCAGCTCATTGCCGGAGCTGCGGGCGATGTGCACATGGAACCGAGTGTCCAGATCGTTGAACTCCAGGACCGGGACGCCCGGCTCCCCCATGCGTACGACCAGCGCCTCCGCCTCGTCGAGATCCTCCGAGGAGGCGTTGCGCGCGGCCGCCTCGAAACTGGACCGCTCCAGCACGACGCGCGCCTCAAGGACGTCCTCCAGGCTGTAGCTGCCGAGCGCGAAGTGCAGTCGCAGCAGCCGGCCGAGCGCGTCGTCGGGATGGCGCACGATCCGCGCCCCGGCGTCCGGCCCCCGGCCCGGCTGCGCGACCAGCACACCGATGGTCTCCAGCACCCGCAGCGCCTCGCGCAGTGCGGACCGGCTGACCCCGAGCACCGGGGCGAGCTCACGCTCGGGCGGCAGCCGGTCGCCCGCCCTCAGCTCACCGGCGAACACCCGCTGCTCGATGCTCTGGAGCACCAGCTCATGCGTACGGGACTGCCGTACGGGTTGCCATTCGACGGGCATCCGTCACCCCTTGCCTCGGCCGGAATCGTCCGGTTGCCGTCGCCTCTGCCGCCGGATCTTCAACTATGTCACACACCACATATGGTCGGACCAAAGAGGCGATGCCCGCCCGGCAGGCGCTTGCCCGCCCACTGCGGGTACTGCCGGCTCAGTAGGTGACGACGATGCGGCGCCCGGCTCCGTCCACCTCGATCCGGCCGCCGAACGGAATGATCTGCTGGGGGTCGGTGTGACCGAGGTCGACATCGAGGACGGCCATGGTCTCGGGGGCGTACTCGTCCAATGCCCGCAGCACCGCCTTCCGCTGCTCCGTGCGGTACAGCTCCCCCTCCTCGATGCCGAGCGGCTGCTCGAACGACCAGTTCCTGGCCCGGCCCATGAGGAGGGCGGGGAACTGCCTGAGCAGCCCGCGCTCGCCCATGTTCCGCAGAATCCGGTAGACCTCGTCGGCCGACGGCATCTCCTCGCTCGTTTCGAGGAACAGCACCCGTCCCGCGTAGCTGTCCACCGGCCGGATCTCGCGATCGGCCATCAGCAGCCAGGAGAGGATCTCCAGGCTTCCGCCCCAGCTCGCGCCCTTCACGTTCCGGCCGTCGGCGTTGTGCCAGATCCAGCCCCCGCAGGGCCGCATCTCGGGTTCGGAGTCGAAGGTGCGCGGATCCTCCCACCGGCCGTTCTCCCCGTTGGACTCCTTGGGCGGGGTGAGTTCGAAGTCGCCCCGGGTGAAGAGAGCGGCCCGCATGGAGTCGGCGGTCAGCGGGTGCATCGCGCCGGGACGCCCCAGCTCGACCATGACCGTTCCGCCGTGGTAGCCGACGATGCCCAGGTTCTCCAGGTACACCAGCAGGTTCGTGCAGTCGCTGTGCCCGAAGAACGGCTTGGGGTTGGCGCGCAGGAGGTCGCGGTCCAGGTGCGGCAGCACGGTGATCTGGTCGTCGCCGCCGATGCTGGAGATCACGGCCTTGATGCCGGGGTCGGCGAACGCCGCGTGGATGTCGGCGGCGCGTTCCTGCGGGGTGGAGCCCATCTTCCGCGTCGTCGGGTACTCCACCGGTTCGAGGCCGAAGTCCTCCCGGAGCCTGCGCAGCCCCAGTTCATGGGGCAGCGACAGGATGCCGGGGAGGCCGGAGGAGGGAGACAGCACGGCGACGCGGTCGCCGGGCCGGGGCTTGTCGGGGTACGTGTGGGTCGACATCCGCCGAGCCTAGAAGCCGGCAGCTGGGGCGTCGCCACGTTTTCCCGTCCGGCGGCCGGAGGACCGGGCGGCGAACGCGACGAGGACTCCGGCCGTCACCCGTCGAAGGATCCGTGGCGGCCGGCGCCGCCTCCGAAGCGTTCGGCCCCGGCCTGCGTCTCCCCCGCGGTCAGCGGCACCAGGCCGTGCCGGTACTCCTGGGCCAGCGCCTCCCGTTCGCCCAGACCGTGCTGCTCGCGCACCGAGAGCCGGTCGTGGCGCAGACACAACTGCGGGAACGCGGCGATCTCATGGGCGAGCCGCTCCGCCGCACCGCGTGCCTCGCCGGGTGGCACGATCCGGTTGGCGAGCCCCATCGCGTACGCCTCGGCGGCCGGGACGGGCCGCCCGGTGAGGATCATGTCCATGGCCCGGCTCTCACCGATCAGCCGCGGCAGCCGCACTGTTCCCCCGTCCACCAGCGGCACACCCCAGCGGCGGCAGAACACCCCGAACACCGCGTCGTCCTCCGCCACCCGGAGGTCGCACCAGAGGGCGAGCTCCAGCCCTCCGGCCACAGCATGGCCGGAGACGGCCGCGATGACGGGCTTGCTCAGCCGCATCCGGGTCGGCCCCATCGGCCCGTCGCCGTCG
This sequence comes from Streptomyces sp. NPDC127117, assembly GCF_042677325.1. Taxonomy (NCBI): domain Bacteria; kingdom Bacillati; phylum Actinomycetota; class Actinomycetes; order Kitasatosporales; family Streptomycetaceae; genus Streptomyces; species Streptomyces sp. NPDC127117. The sequence continues at coordinate 76,795 of NZ_JBHXTM010000015.1, read as the reverse complement.
GCCAGGACCTCGTTGCCCCGCGCCGTACCGATCCCCTTCAGGTCGGCGCCCGCGCAGAACGTACCGCCCTCGCCCCACAGCACGGCGACGGACGCGTCCGGGTCTGCGTCGAACTCCCGGAAGGCGTCGGCCAGTTGCCGGGCGGTCGGCCCGTCCACGGCGTTACGGACCTCGGGCCGTGCGAGGACCACGGTGAACACCGGCCCGTCGCGCTCGATCCGCACGGCTGTCTCTTCACTCATCGTTCGGCCTCCCACAGGGACGGCGGACAACCCCGCCGACCTCATCGATCCGGCACAGCTGATTCATGCGATTCTCACGCAGTCGTTCTACGGTGGGGCGCGTGACCCAGATGAGCCCGCCCGGCTGGCACCCAGACCCCGGGTATACAGGAATCGGCCCCGTCCACGAACGCTGGTGGGACGGCACCCGGTGGACCGACCAGCTCCGTGTGCCGCCCGCCACGGTCCGGCGCCGGCGGATGCGCATCGGACTGGGCATCACCGCCGGGGTGGTGGTCCTCGCCGCCATCGGGGGCGGCGTCTTCCTGCTGTCCGACAAGTCCGGCGACGACAACGAGCGCGCGGCCACGGCCCCGTCCACCGCCCCCTCCGACCCGCCCGGTCGCGGGCCGGGCGCACCGGGAGGCGGCGGCGGGAGCGGCGCCCCCGAGCAGCGGATGCCGGGGACCGAGGACGGCTACGCCACCGACCTGGCCAGCGGGATCAGCATTCCGGTGCCGGACGGCTGGAACGGCAGCTCCGGGGTCGCGGGTGCCGGGGTGACGACGGGTGAGTACCCGTGTCCCGGCGACGCGTCCGAGAAGTGTGTGCGCGGCGGGGTGTTCTCCATGCCCGCGAAGGGCCTGAAGCTCGACACCACGACCGCGAAGGCCACGGCGGTGAAGGACATCTCCGCCAACGCCACGGACTCGTACGGCGAGAAGATCTACGGCGGCATCACCTCGCACGATGAACTCAAGTCCGGGCCGGTGACCGTGGCCGGTGAACAGGGCTACCTGGTGCGCTGGAAGGTGGCGACGAAGAACGGCGACGACGGGTACGTCCAGTCGCTGGCCTTCCCGTCGCCGCGCTCGAAGGACCTGATGATCGTGGTGCGGTCCGGATTCGACGTCAACTCCAAGGCGCCCGCGCTCTCCGTCATGGACGACATCACCAAGGGCATCAAGGCCGCCTCCGGAACGGGCTCCGGCCCCGGCACCACCGCGTAGGGGAGCGGCCCGACCCGGACGAAAGGCCGGGCGGCCCGCCTTCGCGCACCCCGGTGTGAGTACGAGGGCGGGCCGGGCTGAGTACGCCGACCGATCCACCGGCGGGCGGTCGCTGGTCGAATGACAACCATGCTTCCTGACGCACCGTCCCGCCCCCGCATCCAGCACATCGCCGGCGCCGGCACGACGCTGGCGCTGTCGCTGGCCCCGCTGGTGATCGGCGTGCTGCTCGCCAAGACCATGGCGGCGGATCCGATGACTCCGGTGAACGCGCTGGTCACCAGGGGCGGGCAGCCCGTACCCATCTCGCCCGCTCAGTGGCGCGGCTGCGGCAGGCAGGCGCTGCGCAGGTGGAAGGGCCCGCTGAAGGCGGGCGGGCGTCCCGTCGCTCTGGTGCGGCGGTGCCCCGGGGTCCGGCGCACACGCCGCCCCGGAGAGCCGCCGGCCGAGCACTGAGGGAGCGACCGGCCGGCCTCCGGAATCGGTGGGCCGGGTGTCAGGCCCGTCGGCAGTGCAGGAACAACTGGGGCTCGGCCACCGCGGCTTCGTACTCCGGGGTGAACAGGATGCTCTGCTCCCACAGCACCGAGAGACCGGCCGCGGTGACCAGCTCGGTGAATTCCTCCGGGCCGAAGCTCGTCGCCCGCACGTCGTGTCCCATGAAGACGACCCCGACGTCCTCCACGTCGAGCGGCACCGTGGCCACGACCAGATGACCGCCCGGCACCAGCAGCCGGCCGAGCTTCCGCAGCAGCCGGAACTGGTCGTCGCGGGACATCTGGAGCAGCGAGAAGTACGCGCAGACCGCTTCGAAGCTCCCTTCGTCCAGGGGGAGTTCGCGAATGTCCGCACATTCGAACCTCGCGTCGGGGACCTGCCGGGCCGCCAGTTCGACCATGCCGGGCGAGACATCCACCCCCAGCACCTCATGGCCGGCCTCGGTGAGGGTCTGTGCGGTCGGCCGCCCCGTTCCGCTGCCGACGTCCAGGATCCGGCTGTGCGGTGCGAGATCGCCCAGCAGCCGGTGCAGCGAGGCGTGGTGGGCGGCGGACGCGGCGAACGCCCGCTCGTAGTCGGCGCCCAGCGCGTCGAACACCGTGGCGGCATCGAGGCCGTGGTCTCCGTCCATCGATGTGGTCCCTTCTCCGAGCGCCGTTCCATGCGGTACCCCGAGGATGGTTTCATCATTCGTCGGCGCCTACAACGCCCGCCTCCGTGCGCGGGGGGCGCGAAAACCGGTTTCCTGCCGGCCTCCGGCCTTCCTACACTCACCACGAAACGCGCGCCACAACGGTTTTGCGGCGCGCACCGTGACCAGTGAGGGGAGACCGGCCGTGCGCTACCGCACCGCTGTTGTCGTTCCCTCGTCGCGGTACGAGGTGATCCTGGTGTCTTCGTGCGCCCGGTGCGAGCTGCGCGGCCCGCACCGGTCCCCCGCGACGGACAACTGACCTCACTGCGCCCGGTGTCGATACGGCCGGGTGGCCGCTCACCGGTGTGACACACCGTTCCGGAGGTCTGCGCCCGGCCTGATCACAGGCCGGTCCGTCCGGGAATCGCGCCCTCCCGTTCCGGAAGATTCCGAAAGGCCATGGGCCGTGCGTACCGAACTGCACCGTCAAACCGACAGTCCGCTGACCGATGTCCGCAACCTGGGCATCCTCGCCCACGTCGATGCGGGCAAGACCACCGTCACCGAGCGGATCCTCTATCTCACCGGCGCCGTCCACAAGCAGGGCGAGGTCCACGACGGGACGACCGTCACCGACTTCGACTCCCAGGAACGAGACCGCGGAATCACCATCTTCGCCGCTGCGGTGAGCTGTTCGTGGGACGGTCACCGGATCAATCTGATCGACACCCCGGGCCATGTCGACTTCTCCGACGAGGTGGAACGCTCGCTGCGGGTGCTCGACGGCGCGATCGCCGTCTTCGACGCCGTCGCGGGCGTCGAACCGCAGAGCGAGTCGGTGTGGCGGCAGGCCGACCGGCACGGGGTGCCTCGGATCGCCTTCGTCAACAAGCTGGACCGTGCCGGGGCCGACCTCGACACGGCGGTCGCGTCGATCAGGGACCGGCTGCACACCGTCCCGCTGGTGGTCCAGCTGCCGATCGGGAGCGAGGACGGGTTCGGCGGAGTGGTGGATCTGCTGCGCATGCGGGCGCTGGTCTGGGCCGACGACGGCACGTTCGACGAGGGGCGGGTGCCCGATGCGCTGCGCGAAGAGGCGCTGCGGCGCAGGCGGCTGCTCGATGAGACGGTGGCGGAGCTCCATCCGGCGGCGCTGGAGGAGTTCTGCGCGCAGGAGTCGGTCTCCGGGCAGACACTGCGGGCCGCGCTGCGCGACCTGACCCGTACCGGCGAAGGTGTTGTGGTGCTGTGCGGTTCGGCCTACCGCAACCGCGGTATCGAGCCGCTCCTGGAGGCCGTCGTGGCCTACCTGCCCTCGCCGCTGGACGTGCCGCCGGTGCGCGGCACCCTGGACGGCGCGGCACAGGAGCGGCCCGCCGATCCGGCGGCGCCGTTCGCCGCGCTGGTGTTCAAGGTGAACTCGACGGCCACCGGCCGGCTGACCTGTCTGCGGGTGTATTCGGGAACGATCCGGAAGGGGGACACGGTGCTGGACGCGGGTGCGCGGCGCCACGAGCGCGTCGGGCGGATCCTGCGCGTGCAGGCCGGCCGGCACACGGACGTCGATACGGCGGTGGCCGGGGACATCGTCGCGGTGATCGGGCTGAAGGCGGCCCGCGCCGGGGCCACCCTGTGCGCACCTGCGGCGCCGCTGGTCCTCGAACCGCCCACCGCGGCCGCCCCGGTCGTCTCGGTGGCGGTCGAGGCCCGGAGGCGCACCGACACCGAACGGCTGGTGACGGCGCTGGCGCGACTGGTCGAGGAGGATCCCTCGCTGACGGTCCGTACCGACCCCGAGACCGGGCAGACGGTGCTGTCGGGGATGGGGGAACTGCATCTGGAGGTCGCGGTGGAGAAGATCCGGCGTGCGCACGAGCTGGAGATCGGTGTCGGCAGACCGCAGGTGGCGTACCGGGAGACGGTCGTCCGCGGGGTGTCGGGGCTGGTGTACCGGCATGTGAAGCAGGACGGCGGCGCCGGGCAGTTCGCCCATGTCGTCCTCGACACGGAGCCGTTGGAGGCCGCCGGTGACGGCGGTGCGGACGGCGGGACCGAGTTCGTGTTCCGGTCGACCGTCGTCGGTGGCCGGGTGCCGCAGGAGTACGTGCGGGCGGTGGAGGCCGGCTGCCGGGACGCGCTGGCCGAGGGTCCGCTCGGAGGGCATCCGGTGACCGGACTGCGGGTCACGCTGACCGACGGAGCCACCCACTCCAAGGACTCCTCGGAGATGGCGTTCCGCACGGCCGGCCGGTTCGCGCTCCGTGAGGCGTTGCGGGCGAGCGCGATGGTGCTGCTGGAGCCGGTGGCCGAGGTCACCGTCACCGTGCCCGACGACGCCGTGGGCGGGGTCCTCGGCGATCTGGCCGCGAGGCGCGGCCGGGTCTCCGGCTCGACGGCGCGGGCCGGCACCGCTGTGATCACAGCGACCGTGCCGCTGGCCGAGCTGTTCGGGTACGCGACCCGGCTGCGCAGCCGGACCCAGGGCCGGGGGACGTTCACCACCCGCCCCACCGGCTACGCCCCGGCGCCTGACCTGGTCTCCCCGGGGACAGCGGCCCGGTGACGACCGTGCCGGCCCCTCCCGTTCGCGGGCGGGGCCGGTCCGGCCGTCGCGCGACGGCCTACGGATGCGCGGGGATCACGCAGTCGTCCTCCTGCGCGGGGGCGCGCCCGGTCGGCCAGGCCACTCCCTCGAACGTCAGCCGTTTCGAACCGGGTTCGAGATGGACCACGGACAGGGCCTTGTTGTACGGGTTGCCCGCGTTGGTGAGGCAGATCCAGCCGCCGGCACCGCGCACTCTCAGATCGGCGTTGAGCTTCCCGAGGTCCTTGCGGATCCGGTCGGCCGAGGGCACTTCCTGCCCACTGGTGTGGACCGCTCGCGCCAGTGCCCTGGAGGCGGTGAGGACGACGTCGTACGTCACGATGGTCCGCCCGTCGTCGAGGTACACGTCACCGATGGTCCCGGCCTGGTCCGTGATGGCCTGCCGCAGTGTGTCCATCGCGTCATGGGCCTCCCTGAGGTACAGCGGCGGCTGCTGTCCTTTGTGCTTCGGGTCCTGCTGCCACTTCCGCAGCTCTATGGACCAGGCGTCGGGGTGGGCCGGGGCGGCGTAGCGGATGGTGACGGACGGCTTGCCGGATCCCGGGTCGCCCTGGAGCAGGGCGCGGTGACGGTCGTCGAGGCGCTGGTCGAGGGTGGTGGCGTCGGAGCCGGTGATCACCGTGTACGACTTCTTCTCGCGGCAGTAGGTGGTGGCCAGCTTGTTGACGAAGAGTTTCAGGTGGAGGGCGCGGCCCGCGAAGTAGATGACGTGGGCGTTGGAGCGGCAGATGTTTCCCGCGAAGTCCTCGAACTCGTTGGGGGTGACGCCCGCCTCCTCGACGCCCGGGGACTCGAAGCGCATGTCCTGGACCCCGCCCTGCGCCTTGCCCGCTCTGGCCTCGGCGAAGGCGTCCCGCAGCGAGCGGTTGTAGTCGTCGCCGGGGCGGTCGTCGGTGACCAGGGCGGTCTCCGCCCCGGCGAGAGCGGGATCGAAGGCGAGCAGTGCGCGGGCCTGGTCCTTGGTGGTGGAGACGGCACGGGCGAGCCCGGGGAAGGGAACCGTTTCCTTCCCTTCGGGGTTGGAGAAGTCGTCGGCCGTCACCACACTCGCGACAGCCGGGAGCTTCAACGTGCTGGTCACGTACGCGAGGGCTTCCTTGGTCTTCGTCACGCTGAGGTTGAATCCGACGACGGCCCTCAAGTCGGTTTCCTGGCGGTGGAGTTGATCGACCGTTCGGCGCCATTCCCCGTAGCCCTTCCCCGGGTTGGCGAGGACGAGGCGGATGGGCGGCTTCGCGGAATCCACGCCGTTCGCCCCGGCCTGAGCCAGATAGGCGCCCTGGATCTCGCTGAGGATCTGGCGCCGGACCGCCGTGTTGTCCGACTCCATCGGGATGAGCAGGGCGACGGTGGCGTGCTTCTCGTCGGCGACCGCCTTGTTCTGTTCCGCGATCCGCGCGAAGACCTCGGGCATCCCGTCGTAGCCGGGCATGAACACGCCCCTGCCGTCGGAGACGCCCAGGCATTCCCCGCCGTGCACCTGAAGTCCGTTGCCGCAGCTCTCCGGCTCGCGGAAGAAGCCGTAGTAGGTACCCAGTCCGGCCGCGGTGAGCGCCAGTGCCGTGACCACCGCGGTCACGGGCCCCAGGATCCGGCGACCCGGCCGGCGGCCGGGCTGCGGATCGGGCGCGTCGTCCAGGGTCACCTGGACCAGGCGGCTGGGCAACGGGGTACGGCCGCCCCGGCTCCGCTCCTCCGCGACCCGCACCCGCTCGCCGAAGCGCTCCTCGATCGCCTCCGCGAGGCCCGCCGAGGCCACGGCGGGTTTGGCGCCCTCCGCCGGAGTGGCCCCGCCGGGCTGCGAGGTGGTGACGACCACGGGGTACACACGAAGCGCGCGGGACTCCCCGTCGTACGCCTCCATGAGCCTGTCCCGGATGATCCGCCGCGCGTCCACGGTGTCCACGTCCGGCAGGAGGAGCACGGGGCGGCGGGCCCGGTTGAGGCGGCGGACGACACCGTAGTGCGCGTCGATGTCGGCGAGCAGCGCCTCGACGAGCAGCAGCTGCTTCACCGCCGCGGGCTCACTGCGCAGCCGTTCCAGCTCTTCGCAGACCGCCTCGAAGGTCCGCTGCCGGGGAAAGCGCCGGGTGCCGTACCAGCGGACGGTCCGGTGGTGCGGGAACCTGAGGGCGTTGACCACCTTCAGGAGCAGGCCGACCAGTCCCCCGCCCATGCGTTCGCTGACGTACGGGTCGTCCAGGAGGGGGTTGAGCCGGGGGCGCAGCTCGGGCAGGGTCTGCCGTCGTTCCTCGGTGATCGCCTCCCTGATCTGCCTCTTCAGGTCGCCGATCTGTCGTGGGTGGGACTGGGTGGCGACGGGCTGCCATTCGTGGAGTGCCGTGCGGGCGGCCGCGAAGCGCGGGAACACTATGGGCAGACCGTGCGCCACCCGGCCGCCGTAGCCGCAACCCTCGGTCATCGCCTGTAACTGCTCGACGACCAGGTCCTCCTCGTCCCGCCCGGCCGGGACATCGCTCGGATTGTTGACCGGCACGATGCCCCGGTTGTTCCTGAGCAGCACACCGAGCCACTGCCTGACGGGGGCGGGCGCGCCTTCGACCTGAACGACGAGCGCACCGTATCTGCGCTCGAAGCGCACCCGCTTGCGGGTGAAACGCTCCCTGAAGGTCAACTGCGCCAGGACATCGTCCAGCCCCATCCGTACTCCCGTTGTCGGACGGCGAATCGGCGATCACTATAGTGTCAAGTGGGCGAGGGAAAACGGAAGTTGGAGATTCGGCGCCGTCAGCCGCCACTGTTGTGCGGGCCCGTCGCGGCCGGCCGGCCAGGGTCTTTCGTTCGGATCGGGCCGGTTCGGTAAGCGGGGTCCGGTGTCGTGCATCGCAGGGCGGCGGAGGGAGCCGGATGGGGTCTCCCCCGGCCGGGCGGAGCCGGGAGCTCGGGGAAGGAGCGTCGGCGAGTGACGACAACGCGGCGAGGTGCGGCACCGGGGCACGCGAGCCGGACCTGATCCGAACGAGAGGCCCTGGGCCGTGTGCGTGGCGGCCCCGCGCAGTGGGCCCGACGGTCCTCTCCCGGGCCCGCCCTCAGCGCTCCCCGCCCAACGGGCCGCCGCGCCTCGGCACCGAGCTCAACAGCAGCCGGGTGTAGGGGTGTTCCGGTGTGTCGAGCACTTTGCTCACGGGGCCGGACTCCATCACCGCGCCCGATCTGAGGACGAGCACCTCGTCCGCGATGTGCCGGACGACCGCCAGGTCGTGGGTCACGAAGAGATAGCCGATGCCGGCTTCGCCGCGGATCTCGCGCAGCAGTTCGAGGATCTGGGCCTGGATCGACACGTCGAGCGCGGCGACCGCCTCGTCCAGGATCAGCACCTGGGGCTCCACCGCGAGCGCTCGCGCGATCGCCACGCGCTGACGCTGCCCGCCGGACAGCCCGCGCGGCAGGGCCGCCGACTCGCGGGCCCCCAGCCCGACCTGGTCGAGGAGTTCGGCGACCCGGGCCCGGCGCGCGGCCCCGTCCAGGTCGGTGTGGAGTCTCAGCACCTCGTCCAGGCAGCCGCTCACCGTCACCCGCGGATCGAGGGAGAGATAGGGGTCCTGGAAGACCATCTGGATCGACCGGGCCCTGGCGAGCCGTTCGGCGCGGCCGCGGGCGTGGGCCGAGCGGTCCCGGCCGTCCAGCCGGACCGTGCCGCCGTCCGGGCGCTCCAGGCCCACGAGCATCCGGACCGTCGTCGTCTTGCCGCTGCCGGACTCGCCGACGATCGCGAGCGATCCGCCCGGCGGCAGCGTGAACGACACCCCGTCGACCGCGGTGTGCTTCCCGTACCGCTTGCGCAGCCCGTCGACCACCAGTCCCTTCGTCACAGTGTGATTCCTTCCTCGGCGCGGAGGCACGCGGCCAGGCCCTCGCCGTGCGTTGCCAGTTCGGGCCGTTCCTCGGCGCAGCGCGGCGCCGCGTGCGGGCAGCGGGCGGCGAAGGCGCAGCCGGGCGGGTGCTCGGCCAGTGAGACCGGCCGGCCGGGGATGGCCCGCGGCGCGGGGGCGCCTGCCTCGATGCGTGGGGTGGAGGCGAGGAGTCCCGCCGTGTAGGGGTGGCGGGGCCGGTCGAAGAGCTCGTCGGTGGAGCGGGTCTCGACGATCCGGCCGGCGTACATCACGTACACCCGGTCGCAGATCGCCGAGGCCAGTTCCAGGTCATGGGTGACGAAGAGCATTCCGGTGCCGTGCTCGGCCCGCAGCCGGGCCAGGATCGCGATCACCTCGGCCTGTGTGGTGACGTCCAGCGCGGTGGTGGGTTCGTCGGCGAGGAGCAGGGCCGGCTCCGCGGCGAGGGCGGCGGCGATGACGACCCGCTGGAGCATGCCGCCGGAGAACTGGTGCGGGAAACGGCGCAGGGCGCCTCGCGGATCGCGGATGCCGACTGCGTCGAGGAGTTCCTCGGCGCGTGCGGCGGCGACGTCGGCGGGCGTGCCGGAGGCCCGCAGTCCCTCGGTGAGGAAGTCGCCCACCCTGCGCAGCGGGTTGACGGAGGCGCGGGGGTCCTGGAAGACCATGGCGACCTCGCGGGCGCGCAGGGTGGCCAGTTCCTTCGGGCGCATGCTCAGCACATCGCGCCCGGAGACCCGGACCTGCCCACTGGTGCGGGCGCCCCGGGGCAGCAGTCCGAGGACACTGCGGCAGGCGACCGACTTGCCGGAGCCGGACTCCCCGACCAGGCCGACGGTCTCCCCGGGCCGTACGGTCAGGCTCACCCCGTCCAGGAGGGGCCGGGCGGCCCGGCCGTCCGGGAGCCGTACCCCGAGTCCGTCGATCTCCAGGACGGGCGTGGTGGAAGTCGTGGTCATGGCGTTCACTTCTCCCGCCGCGCGATGCGGTCGGCGAGTCCCTCGCCGACGATTCCGAAGGCGACGACCGCGAGCACGATGCACGTGGACGGCGCGAGCGTCGGGAGCATCGCGCCCTGCAGGACGGCCCCCTGACCCTCGTTGATCATGGCGCCCCAGTCGGCGGTCGGCGGCTGGACGCCGAAGCCGAGGAAGGACAGTGCCGCGAGGTCCATCAGCGCGTACCCGAAGTTCATCGCGGACTGGGCGAAGACGGTGGGTGCGATGTTCGGCAGGAGGTGGCGGACGCAGACCGTCCAGCCGGACCAGCCCTGCACCACGTACGCCTCGATGTACGGCCGTTCCTTCTCCTGCCGGGCGATGCCTCGTACCAGCCTGCCCACGTACGGGGTGTAGGCGACGGCCATGGCGATGACGGGTGCGGTCATGCCGGAGCCGACGACCGAGACGAGCAGAATGGCGAGCAGCAGTCCCGGGATCGCGAAGACGAGGTCCATCGAGCGGGACAGGATCGCGTCCGCCCAGCCGCCCCGCCAGGCGGCCACCACACCGAGCAGCATGCCGAGCAGGGTGGAGACCGCCACCACCAGGAGCGGTCCGAGCAGCCCGGTGCGGGCGCCGTGGATCACCCGGGAGAGGATGTCCCGCCCCGACTGGTCGGTGCCGAGGAGGTGGTCGCCGGTGGTGCCGACGAGGCTGGCGGAGAGGTCGAGCGCCTCGGGGTCGTACGGGGCGAGGACGGGTGCGAGGACGGCGACCAGGACGAGCACGGCGAGCACCGCGACCGAGACGGCGAACAGTGGCCCCTGGCCGAGGAGGCGCAGGCCGCGCAGGCCCGGCCTGCGGTACGGCACCGTGGTGAGGGTGGTGGTCATGAGGAGCCTTCCCCGGGAGAGAGACGGGGGTCTATGAGCGGGGCGAGCAGATCGACCGCGAGATTGACGAGTACGAAGGCCGCCACGCTGAGCAGGGTGATCGCCTGGACCACCGCGAAGTCCTGTGCGGTGACCGACTGCACCAGCAGTGATCCGAGCCCCGGTACGTCGAAGGCGGTCTCGACGATCGAGGTGCTGATCAGCAGGCCGGCGAGCATGGTGCCGCCGACGGTGACGACCGGACCCAGCGCGTTGCGCAGTACGTGCCGGCGGACCACCGTCCGGCCGGCCACGCCCCGGGCCCGTGCCACCTCGACGTGCTCGCGGCCGAGTTCGTCGAGCATCGCGGAGCGGGTGACCCGGGCCAGCAGGCCCGCGAAGGTCAGGGCGAGGGCGAAGGCCGGAAGGGTGAGCTGGTGGAGCCGGGCCCCCAGTCCCGCCGCGGCGCCGCCCCCCGGCCCCGGGAACCAGCCGAGCTGGACCGAGAAGAGCGAGACGAGCACGATCGCGGTGACGAAGGACGGGGTGGCGGTGGCCACGCCGGTGCCGATCAGCACCGCCCGGTCGAGGAGGCCGGGGCGCAGCGCCGCGAGAATCCCGGCGCTCACCCCGAGCGCCGCCACGAGCAGGGCCGCGTAGCCGACGAGGAGCGCGGTGCCCGGCAGCCGGGAGCCGAGGAGCGCGGTGACGTCCTGGTGGTACTGGGCGGAGCGGCCGAGGTCGCCGGTCAGGACGTCGCCGAGCCACTTGCCGTACTGCGTCACGAGGGGGTCGTCGAGGTGGTGCTCGGCGCGCAGGGCCGCCACGGCCTCGGGGGTCGCGGGGCGGCCGTGGAGCAGGAAGGTCACGGGGTCGCCGGGGGCCAGGTGGATCGTGCCGAAGACCACGACGGAGGTCACGAACAGCACCGCGACCATGCCCAGGAGCCGTCCGGCGAGGAAGCGGGTCATTTCTGTGCGGCCCCGATCGTCGCGGCCCACGGGTAGTAGAGCTGGGCGATGCCGGTGGGGGCGCCGGTGATCCGCTTGCCGAGGAAGACCGAGTACGGTGCCTCGTACACGGGGATGATGGGCAGCTCGCGCATGGCGATCTCCTGGAGCTTCGCGGTGAGTTCGGCGCGTTTGCCCGGGTCCGGCTCGGAGTTGGCCCGGTCGAACGCGGCGTCGAACCCGGCGTCGGACCAGTTGCCGTAGTTCCCGAAGTCACCGGTGCGCAGGTACTGGTAGAACTCCAGCGGGTCCGGTGTGTTGTCGTATCCGTTGGTGATGACCAGGTCGAGCCCCTGGCGGGCCTTCGGGTCGACGAAGATGCTGCTGTACGCGTCAGGGGCGACGCTCTTCAGCTTGACGTCGAGGCCGATCTGCCGGCCTGCTGCCTGCACCGCGTTGGCCACGACGCTGATCTCGGGCGCGAGCGAGCTGGTCACGACGGTGATCGAGCGGCCTACGGCACCGGCCTCCTTGACCAGCTTCTTGGCGCCCTCGATGTCGTGGGCCGGCTCGGGCAGTGTGTCGTACAGGGTGGCGGTCTTCTCCGGGACGAGCGCCCAGGCGCCGCGCGCGGCGGGGGCCTTGGCGGGGACGCCGACGCCGCCGGCCGCCGCCTTGATGATGTTCTTCCGGTCGAGCGCCATGGACAGGGCCTTGCGGACCTTGAGATCGCCGAGCGGGCCGTGGAAGTCGAGGACGGCGAGGTCCGCGGCCGCGGTGTTGGGGCCGAAGAGGACCGATCCCTTGCCGCTGGTGCGCAGTTGGGCGAGGGAGGTGGAGGGAATCATGTAGCCGCCGTCGGCGGTGCCGGAGAGGAAGGCGTTGGAGCGGGCGGACGCATCCTCGATGAAGGTGAACTTCACGGACCGGGATTTCGGGACAAGCTTCTTGTCCCAGTACGCCGGGTTCTTGCGCAGTGTGATGCTGTCGCCCTGGGCCCACTTCTCCAGGGCGAAGGGGCCGGTGCAGTTCAGACCGCCCTTCGGAGTGCCGTAGTCCTTGCCCTCCTTGGCGAGGGAGGCGGCGCTCACGACGGTTCCGGGAGAGGCGGCCATGAGCTCGTGGAAGAGGATGTCGGGCTTGCCGAGGCGGATCGTCACCTCCAGGGGGCCGGTCTTCTCGACGGAGTCGACGTTCTTGAAGGACGAACCCCAGGGGGAGCCGGTGGCCGGATCCATCTGGCGCTTGAGGGAGGCGACGACGTCGTCCGCGGTCATCGTGGTGCCGTCGTGGAACTTCACGCCCGGCCGCAGGGTGTAGACGAGGGTCCGCGGATCGGGCTGCGCCCACTTGACCGCGAGGCCGGGCTCGATCTTCAGGTCGGGGGTGACCCTCAGCAGCTGCTCGCAGACGTTGGCGAGCACGGTGTTCGGCGGGTAGTCGTACGCGAGGGCGTAGTCGAGGGTGTACGGCTCGGCGTACAGCGACCAGGTGAAGGAGTCCAGGGTGCCCTGGGCGGGCGGCGAAGTCGGGGTGACCTCGTAGTCGGCACCGCCGGTGGCGCCTGCCTGCGGCCGGGTGGCGCCTGAGCAGGCGGCGAGGGAGGCCGCGAGCACGGCGGTACAGGCGAATGTGATGAATCTGGGCATGCGCATGCAGACCCACCCCTTTACGGGTGTAGTGACGGGCACTGGGGGATGGAGCGAGTATTGATGCGGGAACGTTCCCGCACAAGACTTCGGCCGAGTTTGCGGGAACGGTTTTGCAGAGGTCGGGGGGATGGCAGCATCGCTCCCATGACTGAAGCTCCAGGGCTCGGCGGGCTGCCCTCGCCGCAGAATCGGCAACCGCTCCCGCGACGAGGGCGGACCTCGCCGCCCGCCCCGCGCGTCCGTCTCGTCGACGTGGCCCGCGAGGCGGGCCTGTCCAAGACCACCGTCTCGGCGGCGCTCAACGGCACCGGCAGGCTCTCCCCCGAGGTCCGGGAGCGGGCCCGCGAGACCGCGCGCGCGATGGGCTACCGGCCCAACGCCACCGCACGCCAGCTGCGCGCGGGACGGGCCCGGCTGATCGGGTACGTGGTCGGCGAACTGGCCGACGCCCCCTGGACCTTCCTGGAGTCGCCGTACTTCGCCCGGCTCACCGGCGCCACCGCCGCCACCTCGCTCGGGCGCGGCTACGCGGTGGTGCTGCTGCCCGCCGGCTCCCTGCAGAGCGAGTGGTCCGCGCTGCCGCTGGACGCCGTGATCGTCGCCGATCCCGTCGCCGACGACCGGATCGTGGAGGACCTGCTCGCCGCCCGTATCCCGGTCTTCAGCGACCGGTCCGTGGAGGACCGGCCGGAAGCCCACTGGGTCGACGTCGACGCGACCGCCGCCGTCCACGAGACCCTGGACCACTTCCTGGCCCAGGGCACCCGGCGGCCCGCTCTGGTCGTTCCCGACAGCACCACCCACTTCCACCGCGAGGTGTTCGCCGCGCACCACGACTGGTGCCTGGCACACGGGCTGCCGGAACTGGCCGTACGCGCCGCGGAGCCGGGCAACGGACCGGTCATCCGGGCCGTCGAGACCGCCCTGACGGCCGGACAGGAGCGCCCCGACGCCCTGTTGCTGGTCGCCGAGGCCAGCCCGCCCCTCGTCCTGGACACGGCCCGCCGCCTCGGTTACGACGTCCCCGGCGACCTGCTCCTGGCCTGTGTCAGCGAGGACGAGGCCGCCGTGCACACCGAGCCGCCGGTGACCACGCTCAGCCTGCGCCCCGACGCGGTCGCCGAGGCCGGGATCGAACTCCTGGTGGCCGTTCTGGAGCACGGGCAGAGGGAGACCGGCGGGGTGCTCGTGCCGGTCCGCCTCGACGTACGCGCCTCCTCGGTACGGCATCCTCAGCCGCCGTGCACCAGCTCGCCGCCCACATAGGTGCGCTCCACCCGGGCCTCGGCGATCTCTTCCGGGGGCGCCGCCAGGATGTCCCGGTCGAGCACCACGAGGTCGGCCAGGTGACCGGGAAGGAGGCTGCCGGCATCGTCGAGCCGGTTCACGTGCGCAGTGCCGGCGGTGTAGGCGGCGATCGCCGAGAGCAGGTCGATGCGCTGTTCGGGCAGGAACACCCGGTCGTCATCGGTCCCCGGCTCGCGGCGGTTCACGGCGACATGGATGCCCGCGAGCGGATCCGGGCTGGAGACCGGCCAGTCGCTGCCCGCGGCCAGCGTGGCCCCGGACCGCAGCAGACCGCCGAAGGGGTACTGCCAGGCGGCGCGCTCGGGGCCCAGGAACGGGATGGTCAGCTCGTCCATCTGCGGCTCGTGCGCCGCCCAGAGCGGCTGGATGTTCGCGATGGCGCCGAGCGCCGCGAACCGGGGCAGGTCGTCGGGGTGGACGACCTGGAGGTGGGCCAGGTGGTGCCGGTTGCCGCGCCGCCCGTTGGCTGCCACGGCGGCCTCGATCGCGTCGAGCGCCTCGCGTACCGCACGGTCACCGAGCGCGTGGAAGTGGACCTGGAAGTCCAGTGCGTCCAGTGCCGTCACATGGCCGCGCAGTGCCTGCGGATCGACGAAACTGAGTCCGCTGTTCGCCGTGGCGCATCCGCAGGCGTCCAGATACGGGGCGGTCAGCGCGGCCGTGAAGTTCTCCGCGATCCCGTCCTGCATGATCTTCACCGACCCGGCCCGGAACCGTCCGAACGTCAACTCCTCGCGGCGGTCGACCAGTTCGGGGATCTGCTCGGCGCCGCGCTCACGGTCCCACCACAGCGCACCCGACACCCGGGCGGTCAGCGAACCGTCCCGTGCCGCGGTCAGATATGCCTCCGAGGGGTCCGCCATGCCGTTGAAGCGGCCGAGCAGCGCGTCCTGCCAGCCGGTGACGCCGAGCGAGTGCAGCAGCTTCTGCGCCCGCAGCAGACCCGCGAGCCGGTCCTCCGGGGTGCTCGGCGGCACCAGCCGCGACACCAGGGCCGTCGCGCCCTCCTGGAGCATGCCGCTCGGAAAGCCGTCCGCCTCCCGCTCGATCCGCCCGTCGGCCGGATCCGGAGTGGCGGCGGACAGGCCCGCCAGTTCGAGGGCCCGGGTGTTGGCCCACGCCCCGTGGTGGTCCCGGTTGGCGAGCAGCACCGGACGGTCCGGCACCACCGAGTCCAGCAGCTGACGGGTCGGCAGCCCGCCCGCGAAGCTCTCCATCGACCAGCCGCCGCCGGTGATCCACTCCCGCTCCGGATGCGTGTCCGCGTAGGACCGGATCCGCTCCAGGTACGCGCCGGCATCGACGATCTCGGCCAGATCGCACTCGGCCAACTCGCTTCCCCCGCCCACCGCGTGGACGTGGGCGTCCTGGAAGCCGGGCAGCAGCAGCTTTCCCGTGAGGTCCACCACCTCCGTACCGGGCCCGATCAGCTCCCGTACCTCGTCATGCCCGACGGCCGTGATCCGCTCCCCGCTGACCGCGAGCGAACTCGCCCGCGTACGGGCCGGATCCATGGTGAGGACAGGGCCTTTTGTGAAGACCAGATCGGCGTGGGGCATGCGTCGGCTCCCTTGCGTTCGGATGCGCTGGACGGGTGACGGGCGTCATGGAAGCCCGCGAGCCGTTTACACGTCAATGGTGTTGACGTAAGGTCCCGGCCATGTCCGAACGTGTGGTACCCGAAGGCCGTCGACAGCGCAGCCGCCCGACCAAACAGGGCGCCGTCCTCTCCGAGCGGCTCATCGTCGACACCGCGTTGCGCCTCGTCGAACAGCACGGCGCCGACGCCCTCTCGGTACGCAGACTCGGCGCCGCGCTCGGCGCCGACCCCACCGCGCTCTACCGCTACTTCCGCAACACCGACGCCCTGCTCCTCGCCCTCGCCGACGAGCTCATCGGCCGCGCCCAGAAGAACTGGACGGCCACCGGCGACTGGCGGGAGGACCTGCGCTCGATGGGCCTGCGCATCCACGCCTCGTATCTCACCCAGCCCCAGGCCGCGGTGCTCGCCGCCCACCGGACCACCGGCCGCCCGCACGAGACCCGGGCCGTCGAGACCATCCTCGGGATCCTTCGCGACGGCGGCTTCCCCGATGACCTGGCCGTGCGGATCTACCACTCCTTCGTCGACCAGGCGCTCGCCTTCGCCGCGCAGGACGCCGCCACGACGGCCCGGCCCCCGCTGGCGGCGGCGGACGCCGAGGTCTGGCACGCCGTCTACGGCCGCCTCCCCGCCGACACCCACCCGAACATCGCGGCGACCTATCCCATCCTGGCCGCCGACATGCGCGACAGCGGCTACCCCTTCGCCCTGGAGCTGATGCTGATGGCCGCGGCGGCTCTGCACCCGGACGCGGAGCGGTAACGGCCGGGCGGGACCGGCCCGTGGCGGCCCGCCGGGGCCACGAGGGCCACTGGGCGCCCTTATGTCAACAGCATTGACCTTGTCGTACGCAGCAGGTTCTCATGGGCGGCACCTCGGAAGGAGCCCCCGCGCCCGGGCTCCTCCACCACCCGAAGGAAGCCCCATGGACCCCCTGCTCTCACTCCAGGACGCCGTTCCGACCCCGTTCTGGCTCGACGATCCGCGCCGCCCCCGGGCCACCCCCTCCCTCGTCGGCTCCACCACCTGCGACCTGCTGGTCGTCGGCGGCGGATACACCGGCCTGTGGACCGCACTTGTCGCCAAGGAGCGCGATCCCTCCGCCGATGTCGTACTCGTCGAGGCCGACGAGGCCGGCGGCGCCGCCTCGGGCCGCAACGGCGGCTTCTGCGAGTCGAGCCTCACCCACGGACTCGCCAATGGACTCGCCCGCTGGCCCGGCCAGATCGGCGCCCTCGAACGCCTCGGCCGCGCGAACCTCCAGGCCATGGAGGACACCCTCGCGCGCCACTCCATCGACTGCGACTGGGAGCGCACCGGCTCCCTCGTCGTCGCCACCGAGCCCCACCAGGTCGAATGGCTCGCCGAGGAGGCCGAGACGGCCGCCCGGTACGGCGCCACGACCACCGTCCTGGACGCCGACGCGGTCCGCGCCGAGATCGACTCCCCGACCTTCCTCGGCGCCGTCTGGAACAAGAGCGACATCGCCATGGTCAACCCGGCACGGCTCGCCTGGGGCCTGAAGCGCGCCTGCCTCGACCTCGGCGTCCGCATCCACGAGCGCACCCCGGCCCTCTCCCTGGACGAGCACGGGGCCGTCGTCTCCGTACGCACCCCCTTCGGCCGGATCACCACCCGCCGGGTCGCCCTCGCCACCAACGCGTACCCCTCCCTGGTCCGCCGCCACCGCCTGTACACCGTCCCCGTGTACGACTACGCGCTGATGACCGAGCCGCTCAGCGAAGAGCAGCTCGCCTCGGTGGGCTGGCGCAACCGGCAGGGCTGGGCCGACCCCGCCAACCACTTCCTCTACGTGCGGATCTCGGCCGACAACCGGATCCTGTGGGGCGGTTACGACGTCGTGCACCACAGCGCCGTCCGCGCCGAGCACGACCGGCGCCCCGAGACGTACGCCACCCTGGCGCGCCGGTTCTTCCGCACCTTCCCGCAGTTGGAAGGAGTCCGCTTCAGCCACGCGTGGGGCGGCGCCATCGACACCAGTACCCGCTTCTGCGTCTTCTTCGACACCAGCCACCACGGCAAGGTCGCCTACGCCGCCGGCTTCACCGGACTCGGAGTCGGCGCCACCCGCTTCGGCGCCGAAGTGATGCTGGATCTGCTGGCGGGCGAGCCCACCGAGCGCACCGCCCTCGACCTCGTACGCCGCAAGCCACTGCCGTTCCCGCCCGAGCCCGTCCGCTCGCTCGGCATCAGTCTCACCCAGCGGTCCCTCGCCCGCGCCGACCGCAACGAGGGCCGCCGCGACCTGTGGCTGCGCACCCTGGACCGCCTCGGCCTGGGCTTCGGCAGCTGACGCCCGTGTTCAGGACAGAAGAGGTTCAGTGCTCGCAGAGGGAGAACTCTCGTTCGTAGAGCTGCTCGTTGTGTTCGTCGACGAAGAACTTGCGTTCCTGCATGAGTTGTTCGCGGTAGTTCTCGGCCTGTTCAAGTGTCATGGTCGAGGTCTCGGACCACGGTTGCTGCGGTGGCACATCGGATGTCGAGACGATCTTCTCCGACGGGTCGACCAGGAAGAACGCGAGAATCTTGCGGTGTCCCGGGCGGGTGGGATCCATCAGGCGGAATGAACCGACGCGGTGTTGCAGGATGTTCGGGAACGCCAGGCAGCGACCCGCCGGCGTCGACGCCGATCCCAGCATCTGGTTGAGTGCGTCTTCGTCCTCCAGGCCGTAGACCTCACGCAGACCGTTGTCGTCGTTCTGTTCGTAGCCCGGGTCGTCGAGTGCCGCCCGGAAACTCAGCCGGCTTTCGGTGATGTTCTCGCTGTCCCAGTAGTGGATGCCGGTCGAGACGATCCGCTCGTTCAGCATCCCCTCGACATGCCAGGAACCGCCGTGGTATTCGGGCTTGTCCGGGGTGAGATGGACAGTGGCGAGCTTGACGATGACCTGGAGACTGCGGCCGCGCAGGTCGACCCGGGCGGATTCATCGGGCAACTCGGGCGGGGTGAAGGCCGGGGCGTCCGGGATGACCGGGCGGCGATTTTCCCACCAGTCGTCCTGGGCGACTTCCCATGCGTCGAGGGCTTCTGCATAGGCCTGGTCATCGCTGTAGGAAGACCTGTCCGGATACTCCGGTTCCGAGTCGTACCACCCGTAGGGATCGGCCTCGATCCGCAGGGGGCGCGGATGGCGCAGATCGGTCAGCACATTCTCCAGCAGCGGGAGCATGCGCGAGAACAGGTCCGGCAGGACGGAGTCCAGTTCGTGATGTCTCTCGGGGTGGACGTTGTTGACGTACGAACGGAAGGCGACCTCGCCGTCGTCACTGACATCGACGTCCGTGGGCAGCCACTGGAACTTCTCCGAGAACTCGTACTTCGAGTAGTGGTCCGTCGGGTTCCGCCAAGCCCGCTCGGGTGCGCCGCTCGCCTCTCTCACCAGGCAGAACAGTGAGGGATGAACCAGATCCAGTACCTGCCCGTCGGATCCGGGATGCCAGTCCCGTTCCGCTTCGGGGACCTGTTCCAGAACCCGGACCGCCTCGCGCAGCCGGGATCCGAGCCTGTCGTCGACCAGTGCGTCCGACTGCCACACCCCGTCGACGGCGGATACCTCGATGCCGGTTCGTCCGTCCCGCAGCGCGGCGTAGTGCACGAGTTCGGCGAGCACGTAACGAACCTGCGCCTCGGTGAGGCCCTGGGCGACCGCTTCTTGTGTCCATCTGGCGACGATGTCGGCGTCGTTCATCTTGTCGAACCACCCCGGCTTCGCCCGGATGTGCGCGCTGCACTGCGTCATCTGGAGTTCCCGCAACGTTCGGGGGGTCGCGAACGGTATGGAGCGGGAAGTGTGGAACGGCAGCGGGAAAGCAGACAGGCCGGACAATTCTCGTGATCCCTGCAGTCGGTGTGCGGTGGCGGGAAGGATAGCCCAGCAGACTGACACCGCAGCCGTGGTCGCGCCCGGGGAGCTCCCGACGCAGACGCCGCGGGGGCGCGGTCGCCGACCTCGACCACCAGCTCCCCGAACGCACGAAAAGCCGCCCTCTCACGGATGAGAGAACGGCCTCCGACCTGCGTTTCCGCACAGTCGGGACGACAGGATTTGAACCTGCGACCCCTTGACCCCCAGTCAAGTGCGCTACCAAGCTGCGCCACGTCCCGATGCCCGCCTGACCTGGGGTTTCCCCCTGGCTGAACGCGCATGAGAACAATACCGCACTCGGGAGGGTGGTCACGAACGCCTTTACCGCTCGACCTCAACCATGCTTGATGTTCAACGCTGATCCCATGACGAACACCACCGACGCGCCGGCGCGCGACCACCGTGACATGAACCGCCTGATGAGCCTGATGACCGGGGCCGAGAAGCACGGCCCCGCCGCGACCTCCACCCTCGATGTCCTCCGGGTGCTGTACGACCGGGTACTGCGGGTGACGCCCGAGACCGTCGATGCGCCCGACCGCGACCGGTTCCTGCTGTCCAAGGGACACGGACCGATGGCGTACTACGCGGTACTGGCCGCGCACGGGTTCTTCGGCGAGGAGCTGCTGCCGGGGTTCGGGACGTACGACTCGCCGCTCGGGCACCATCCGGACCGGATGCTGGTGCCGGGGGCCGAGATCGGCAGCGGGTCGCTGGGGCACGGGCTGCCGCTGGCCGTGGGGAGCGTGCTCGGGCTGCGGGCGCAGGGGCTCACCGATCCCCGGGTGTGGGTGCTGATCGGCGATGCCGAGCTGGACGAGGGCAGCAATCACGAGGCGCTCGCCTACGCGGGCCCGGCCGGGCTGGAGCAGTTGCACACCGTGGTGATCGACAACGCCTCGTCCTCGTACGGGCGGCCCGGCGGGATCGCGGCCCGGTTCGAGGTGGCGGGCTGGTCGGTCGCCTCCGTCGACGGGCGGGACCACGAGGCGCTGTACGCGGCCTTCACCGCACCGCACCCCGGGCGGCCCCGGGCCGTGGTCGCGCACGTCGACCCCAAGCCCTGAACGCACCGGGCGAAGACCGAGGACACCGTACGCAACACGAGAGGGACACTTCAGATGGACACGATGCGTGACCGCTTCATCGCCACCACGTCGCGGCTGCTGGACGAGGACCCGCGCCTCGCCCTGGTCCTGGCCGAGATCAGCCGGGACGGCTTCGGCCCCGCCGCGCGGGCCCATCCGGACCGGGTCGTCAATGTGGGGATCAGGGAGCAGCTGCTGATCGGGGCGGGTGCCGGGATGGCCCTCACCGGGCTGCGGCCGATCGTGCACACCTTCGCCGGCTTTCTGGTGGAGCGGCCGTTCGAGCAGGTGAAGCTGGACTTCGGCCATCAGGGGGTGGGCGGGGTGCTGGTGAGCGCCGGAGGCTCGTACGACTGGCCGGCCGGCGGGTTCACCCATATGTCGCCGGGCGATGTCGCGCTGCTGGACACCCTCGACGGCTGGACGGTCCATGTGCCTGGCCACCCGGACGAGGCCGAGGAGCTGCTGCGCCGGGCCGCGGCCGGGGACGGCCGGGTGTACGTACGGCTGTCGGTGCAGTCCAACGAGCGGGCGCGGCCGGTCGGCCGGGGGGCCGGGTTCACCGCGGTGCGGGAGGGGACGGGCGGGGTGGTGATCGCGGTCGGGCCGATGCTCGACAACGCGCTCGCCGCGACCGAAGGGCTCGATGTGACGGTGCTGTACGCGACGACGGTGCGTCCGTTCGACGCGGCCGGGCTGCGCCGGGCGGTGGGCGATCACGGGCCCGCCGATGTGGTGATCGTCGAGCCGTATCTGGCGGGCACCTCGACCGCCGCCGCCAATGACGCGCTCGCCGAGCTGCCGCACCGTGTGCTGGGGCTCGGCGTGGGGCGGGCCGAGCTGCGCAAGTACGGGGAGATGGACGAGCACCTGGCCGCGCACGGGCTGGACGCGCAAGGGCTGCGGAAGCGGATCGCCGGCTTCCTGCGCGGCTGACCGGGGCGGGGCGGCCCCGGGCGGCGTCCGGGGCACCGGCAGCAGTGCGCAGTCACTCGGTGCCGTCCCGGCCCATTGACCCCATGGGGACGTCGACCTACGCTGAACGATGCACTTCAGAAAGCGCTTTCTAATCCCCGAAGTCGGCATCTACCGCACAGGGAGCGCCCATGAGTCATCACCCGTCGTACAGCCGCCCGTTACGGGGCCGCAGGTCTCCGTCGCCGCTCGTCGCCGTCACCGCTCTCCTGGCGTTGGTCGTCGGCCTGCTGGTGGCCACACCGCCCCGGGCCCACGCGGCACCCTTCCGGGTCCTGGTCTACTCCGAGGTCACCAACTTCAGGCACGACTCGATTCCGGCCGGGATCGACGCGGTCGAGAAGCTCGGCGCCGAGAACGGTTTCGAGGTCGAGGCCACCGAGGACTCCGCCGTCTTCAACGACACCGATCTCGCCCGGTTCCAGGCCATCGTGTTCAACAACACCAACTCCACGCCGGAGACAGGGGACTTGCTGAACGCAGCCGAGCGGACGGCCCTGCAGAAGTACATCCGTGCGGGCGGCGGCTGGGTCGGTCTGCACGCCGCGTCCGCCAGTGAGCGCGACTGGGACTGGTACGAGGGGCTGGTCGGTGCCGTCTTCGACCAGCACCCGGCCGTACAGACCGGCCGGGTCAAGGTCCTGGACCACGCCCACCCGTCCACCAAGGGCCTGCCGGACCTCTGGGAGCGCACCGAGGAGTGGTACAACTGGCGCACCAATCCGACCTCCAAGGTCCACACCCTCGCGCAGATCAAGGTCCGCGACGGAATCACGGGGCTCGACGAGGGCGTGGACCATCCGTGGTCCTGGTGCCAGAACTACGACGGCGGCCGCTCCTGGTTCACCGCGGGCGGCCACACCTCCTCGGCGTTCCAGGAGGAGGGCTTCGTCCGGCATCTGCTCGGCGGGATCGAGTGGGCGGCGGGTGCCGAGCAGGGTGACTGCACGGCGACCCGCACCGGCTCGTTCCAGCGGACCGCGCTGGCCACCGGTGATCTCGCCGACCCGTTCGAGCTGGCCGTCGCCCCCGACCGCCGGGTCTTCTTCGCCCAGCGCACCGGAAAGCTGAAGGTCATCGACCAGCGGACGATGAAGGTCTCGACCGCGCTGGACCTCGCGTACACACCGGAGATGACCAGTCAGTCCGACGGGCTGCTCGGTCTCGCCCTCGATCCCGGCTTCGCGAGCAACAACTGGCTGTATCTGCTGCATTCCGACAAGACCGAGAAGCAGCTGAACCTCTCCCGGTTCACCGTCACCGGCAATGCGGTCGATCCCGCTTCGGAGAAGCGGCTGTTGACGATTCCGACCTGGCGGGGCGAGGGCCGGGCCAATTCCCACATGGCCGGTTCGCTCGCCTTCGACAGGTCCGGCAACCTCTACGCGGCGACCGGGGACAACACCGATCCGTTCGCCTCGGACGGCTTCAACCCGATCGACGAGGGCCCCGGCCGGCGCGCCTGGGACGCCCAGGGCACCGCCGGCAACACCAATGACCTGCGCGGCAAGATCCTGCGCATCACACCACAGGACGAAGGCACCTACACCGTCCCGGCCGGCAACCTCTTCGCGCCCGGAACGGCGAAGACGCGCCCCGAGATCTACGCGATGGGGATGCGCAACCCCTTCCGGATCACCACCGATCCGCTGAGCGGTGCGCTGATGGTCGCCGACTACGGTCCGGACGCCAAGCAGGCGGTCGCCGACCGCGGCCCCGAGGGCACCGTCGAGTACACCCGCATCACCGAGGCGGGGAACTTCGGCTGGCCGTACTGCATCGGTGACAACACCCCTTTCAACGACTACGACTTCGCGGCGAAGAAGTCCGGCCCGAAGTTCGACTGCGCGGCGCTCGTCAATGACTCGCCGAACAACACCGGGCTGCGGGAGCTGCCGCCCGCCCGGCCGGCGACCGTCTGGTACGCGTACTCGGCCTCCGCCGAATTCCCCGAGCTCGGCACCGGGGGCGGCGGCCCGATGAGCGGCCCCGTGTACGACTACGACCCGGACAACACCTACCGGACCAAGTTCCCGGAGTACTTCGAAGGGAAGTGGATCAACTACGAGCTGACCCGGCGCTGGTTCAAGACGTTCTCCTTCCAGCAGCGGGACCAGTCGTTCGAGGATCCGCGGTTCGACCCGGTCAAGGCCGGTGAGCTCCAGTCCGTCAACGGCATCTTCGAGGACATGGAGTGGAACCAGCCCTTCGACGCGGACTTCGGCCCCGACGGGGCGCTGTACGTCATCGACTTCGGGCTCGGCAGCGGCACCGGCCGCGGTGGCAGCAACGAGGGTGCGGGGATCTACCGGATCGACTACGTCGGTGACGGACGGCTGCCCGACGCGAAGATCACCGCGAGCCGGGACAACGGCCCGGCGCCACTGACCATCGGCTTCTCCAGCGCCGGATCCGGACTGCCCGACGGCCGGCCGGTCTCTTACGCCTGGGACTTCGACGGGAACGGCACCACCGACTCGACCGACGCCGACCCCTCGTACACCTATCGCACGAAGGGGCTGTTCACGGCGCGGCTCACGGTCACCGGGCCCGGCGGGCTGACGGGGCAGGCCGTGCAGGACATCACCGTCGGCAACACCCGTCCGGAGGTGACCATCAAACAGCCGCCCAACGGCGGGATGTTCAGCTTCGGCGACACCATCCCGTTCACCGTGAAGGTCAAGGACGAGGAGGACGGGCGCGACGCGCCGATCGACTGCTCGCGGGTGGTGGTGCAGTCGCAGCTCGGACACGACACCCATCTGCATCCGCTCGACAACTACACCGGCTGCGCCGGAGAGATCGTCACGGACGCCGGGGACAGCCACGGTCCCGGACAGAACCTGTACTACGGCATCTCCGCCCAGTACCAGGACAAGGGCGCCCCGGGCGCACCCGCGCTCACCGGTTCCTCCTCGCTCACCCTGCGCACCACGTTCCGCGAGGCGGAGCACTTCACGGCGACCGGCGGCGCGCACGGCGGCGCGGTGACCGGGAGCAGGGCCGACGCCTCCGGCGGGAAGCGGCTGACGGAGATCGAGGACGGTGACTGGGTCGCCTTCGACCCGGTGAACCTGAAGAACATCGGGTCGGTGACCGTCGGTGCGGCCTCCGGCGGGCTCGGCGGCAGTGTGGAATTCCGGGCCGGATCCCCCACGGGCCCGTTGCTCGGCACCGTGTCCGTCCCCAACACCGGCGACTGGGGCAATGTCGTCTCGCCGACGACGGATCTGACCGGCCCCGCCGGCACCGTGAAGCTGTACGCCGTCTTCAGCAACCCGGAGTGGAGCGCCGACAAGGCCGACCTGTTCTCGGTCGACTGGCTGCACTTCAACGGGCGGGGGGCCGAGAAACGGCCGGGTACAAAGGTCGCGGTGACCGCGACCCCGCCGACCGGTGCGGCACCGCTCCTGGTGAAGCTGAGCAGCGCCGTCGAGCCGGTCGCCGGTCGCACGATCGCCGCGTACCACTGGGACTTCGGCGACGGAGCCGAGGCGGACGGCGCGACGGCCACGCACACCTACGGGCGCAAGGGCGCGTACACCGCGCATCTGACGGTCACCGACGACAAGGGCGACACGACCACCGGTTTCGTACGCATCGACGTGAGTTGAGAGGGGAGACCCCGCATGGACCGCACACGACGCACCTTCCTGGGCACGGCGATGGGTGCCGCCGCAGCCGCCGGGCTCGGCACCACCCCCGCCCTGGCCACCGGGTCCGGCCACCGGCGCATCCCGCCGTCCGGGATCGGCATGCACCTCTACACCATGCGTACGCCACTGGCCTCGGACTTCCGGGGCACCCTGGAGCGGCTGGCCGAGATCGGCTACGCCACGGTCGGGGTGAGCGGTCGCTTCGGGCACAGCTCGGCGGACATCCGGCGGATGCTCGACGGGGCGCGGCTGCGGGCCGTCCTCGAACACGTCGGCTATGACATCGTGACGGGGGCCGGACTTCCGCGGGCGCTGGAGGACATCCACACCCTGGGCGGCAGGTGGATCGTCGTGCCGAGCCTGCCAGGTCCGCTGCACAGTCCGGCCGGATACCGGGAAGTGGCAAGGGAGTTCAACCGGATCGGGCTCGCCGCCCGCGAGTCCGGGCTGAAGCTGCTGTACCACAATCACGGCACGGATCATCAGGTGGTCGACGGTGTCGCCCTGTACGACATCCTGCTCGCCGAGACCGACCCGGAGCTGGTCGGATTCGAGCTGGATCTGTACTGGGCGGCGAACGGCGGCGCCTCGGCGCCGGTGAGCTGTTCGTGCGCCATCCGCGTCGCTTCCCGGCGCTCCATGTGAAGGACATGGCGCCGGACGGGGATTTCGCGGATGTCGGTTCGGGGGTGCTGGACTTCCCGGCGATGTTCGACACGGCCCGGCAGGTCGGGGTGAAGCAGTGGCTGGTGGAGCATGACGCACCGGCCGATCCGTTCGCCTCGGCGCTGGCGAGCCACAGATATCTGTCCCGGCTTCGCTACTGAGCGGCTACGCCCGACGCCCCCGGTGCGCGTACCTCGCGGGCCGGGGGCGTCGGGTGCGGTGTCAGTCGTGCGCGGAGGCCGCCCCCAGCAGGTCGCGGACGCGGGCGGCAGCGTCCCGGAACTCCGGGCGGCCGAGCGTCTCGCCGTACTCCCGCTCCGGGTCGAGGCCCACGTCGATGATCTCCGAGATCGTGCCGGGGCGCGGGCTCATCACGACCACCCGGTCGGCCAGATAGACGGCCTCCGAGATGGAGTGGGTGACCAGCAGGACGGTGGTGCGGGTCTCCCGCCAGATGCGGTTCAGCTCCATGTTCAACTGCTCGCGGGTGAGCGCGTCCAGGGCGCCGAACGGCTCGTCCATCAGCAGCACCGGCGGTTCGTGCAGCAGCGCCCGGCACAACGCCACCCGTTGCTGCATCCCGCCGGAAAGCTCGTGCGGATACGCGTCCTCGAAACCTCCCAGTCCCGTCATCCGGATCAGTTCGTCCACCCGGGCGCGCGCCTGCGCCGTGGGCATCTTCCGGATCTCGGCCTGGAGCAGGATGTTGCGCCGCGCGGAGCGCCACTCCAGGAGGGCGGCGCGCTGGAACACGTAACCGATGTCGTGCCGCACCCCGTCGACCCGTCGGCCGCCGAGCCGGACCTCGCCCCCGGAGGGTTTCAGCAGGCCGGCGACCAGCTTGAGCAGCGTCGACTTGCCGCACCCGGACGGGCCGACGATGGCCACGAACTCGCCGGGGGCCACGTCCAGCGATACCCCGCTCAGCGCCGTGACGTCACGTTTCCTGCTGCGGAACCGGACCGCCACATCGGACAGGGCGACCGCCGCGGCGGTGGCGGGGGCCCGTGCCCCGGTCCTCGTCGCTCTCTGCTCGGGCATCATCATCCCTTCAGCGCCGTCTTCTCGTCCCAGTACTCCTCGACGGCCTCGGGGCTGCTCACCATGCCCGCCTCGGCGAAGACGTCGATGGTCTGCTGCCAGTCCGTCTTGTTGTTCACACCGGGTGCCTTCCCCTCGGTCGACGGGGTGTGCAGCAGAGTGAGCGTCGTCCTGAACTGCTCGGCCAGGACCGTCTTCGGGGGCAGTTGCCCGGAGGCTCCGTCCATGGCCGCGACCGCGGGCCCGGGGGCCTTCGCGGCGGCCGCCCACGACTCGCTGACCGCCTTCACCATGCGCCCGGCCAGCTCGGACCTCGATGTGAGGATCTTCTGCCCGGCGAGCAGACCGTTGGAGTAGAAGTTCAGCCCGTTCTCGGAGAACCGCAGATACGAGACCTGTTTCCTGGCCTTGTCCTGCATGGTGGGGCCCTGGTCGCTGGCATAGCCGAGCAGCCCGTCGGTCTTTCCGGAGATGACCGCGGCGATCTTGCCCGCCGGGTCGGTGTTCTGGACCTTGACATCGGACTCGCCGAGGCCGTTCTTCTTCAGGAAGATCGGGAAGGTCTTGGAGAGCGCGTCACCGGCGGTCCCGGCGATGGTCCTGCCCTTGAGCCCGGCCGGCGAGCCGATGCCCTCGGCCGCGAAGGACTGCACCGATGCCGGGGTGGTCTGGAGGAAGACCCCGAGGCTCTTCACCTGGACGCCCTGGTCGACACCGGCCAGCAGCGCGGGGGTGTCGGCCCAGCCGAAGTCGGTCTGTCCGGCGGCGGTGGCCTGCACCGTCTTCTGCGAGCCCTGGCCCGCCCGGATGTCGAGATCGATGCCGTGCTTCTCGAAGATCTTCTGCTGCTTGCCGTAGTAGAACGGCGCGTGTTCGCCGTACGGGTACCAGTTGAGGGTCAGTGTGACCCTGTCCAGCTTCTTGCCCGATTCGCTGGTGGTGGTGGACGCGTCGTTGCCACCGCAGGCCGTGGCCAGCAGGACGAGGGGGACGACACCGGTCAGGAGTCTGCGCGCATGCATGGGCTGGCCCTTCTCGCGACGAGGTCGGTACGGCGAAGTGGGTGTGCGGAACCGGTCGGACGGAGTCAGTACGTGGTGGTGGCGGAGGTGTCGCGGCGGCTGGCGTGCCACGGGAGCAGCAGCATCTCGGCGAGCTCGACGGCGATGAAGAGGACGACCCCGATGAGGGACATCACGAGCAGTCCGGCGAAGAGCATCGGGGTGTCGAGGTTGCCGTTGGCCTGGAGGATCACATAGCCCAGGCCCTCGTTGGCGCCGACGAACTCGCCGACGACCGCGCCGGTGACCGCCAGGGTGACCGCGACCTTGAGCCCGGAGAACAGGTGCGGGAGCGAGGCCGGGAAGCGGATCTTGAGGAAGGTCTGCCAGGGCCCCGCGCCCATCGTCGCCGAAAGCTGGAGCGTCTCCGGGTCGACCGCCTTGAGGCCGGTGACCATCGAGATCACCACGGGGAAGAACGCGATGAGGACCGCGATGAGGATCTTCGGGCCGATCCCGAAGCCGAGCCAGACGACGAACAGCGGTGCGATCGCGATCTTCGGCACGACCTGGGCGAACAGCAGGACGGGGTAGAGCGTGCGCTCGACGGTCGAGGAGTACACCATGACCACCGCGGCCAGGACGCCGACGACCCCGGCGATCAGGAAGCCGAGCAGCGTCTCGTAGGTGGTCACCCAGGTGTGCTGCCAGAGGTAGTCGGCCTTGCCGGTCAGGACGTCGAGGGTCGCGCCGGGGGACGGTACGAGATAGGGCTTCACCAGCTCAGCCGCGGAGATCACCCACCACACCGCGAAACAGGCGAGCAGCAGGGCGAGGGGGCGCCAGCTCCGCTCGGCCGCTCGCGCGAACCGCTCCCCCGCCGAGGGCCCGGCCCGCCGGACCACTCCGCTCGCCTCGGCCGGTCTCTTGGTCAACGCGCTCTGGCTCACTGTGAACTCCCTGCACTTCGGGGGCAGTTGTGGAGAGCTGTGCGATCCTGCGGTGACGAGAAGGCGCTTTCAGAAAGCGCTTTCTGATAGGGTTTTCGCCACGCTAATGACTGCCTGCACGCACGGTCAATAGGTCGTCGACAAGTTTCGGGGGCCCCCCACCACCGCGCCCTTGGGGGTCGAGTTGAGTGAAAACGGAGCATCGCACCATCCCGGGCCGCACGACGGCCGCCCCACGACCGGGCCCGTGACGCTCGACGCCGTGGCCCGGGAGGCCGGTGTCTCCCCCGCCACCGCTTCGCGCGCCCTCAACGGCACGGCCCGGGTGCGGGAGGATCTGTGCGAGCGGGTACGGGCGGCGGCCGGCCGGCTCGGGTACATCCCCAACGCCCATGCCCAGGCGCTCGCCAATGCCACCAACAACCGTACGGTGGGCGTGATCTGTCACGACGTCAGCGATCCGTACTTCGCCGCCGTGTCGAGCGGGGTGATGCGGGCCGCGGCCGAGCAGGGTCTGCTGGTGATGCTCGCCTCCACCTTCCGGGAGCCGGCCCGGGAGATCACCTATGTGTCGATGCTGCGGGCCCAGCGCGCCAGGGCGATCCTGCTCATCGGCTCCGGCATCCAGGACCGGGCGTGGGAGCGGGCGCTGGATGCCGAACTGGAGCCGTACGTCCGCGTCGGCGGGCGGGTGGCCGTCGTCAGCCGGCACCGCAGTCTGCGGGTGGACACCGTGCAGCCGGAGAACCGGGCGGGGGCGGCCGCGCTCGCCAGGACGCTGGCGGGCCTCGGACACCGGTCGTTCGCGGTGCTCACCGGGCCGCCCGCGCTGACCACCGTCTCCGACCGGCTCGCGGGCTTCCGGGAGGGGCTGGCGGAGGCGGGGATCGGCCTCGGCCGAGTGGTGGAGGGCGCGTTCACCCGGGACGGCGGGTATGCGGCGGCCCGTCGGCTGCTGGCCTGCGACGGGCCGCGGCCGACCTGTGTGTTCGCGGTCACCGATGTGATGGCGGTGGGGGCGCTCGCCGCGCTGCGGGAGGCGGGGCTGCGGGTGCCGGAGGATGTCTCGCTGGCCGGTTTCGACGACATTCCGCTGGTACGGGAGCTGTCACCGGCGCTCACCACGGTGGCGCTGCCGCTGACCACGATGGGCGAGAACGTGATCGCGCTGGCCCTGCGGGAGCGTACCGCGGGGCGGCGGGCCCGGGTGGTACGGGTGGCCGGCGAGGTGGTGGTGCGGGAGAGCACGGCGACGCCGCCGGTGGTGGTGTGACCGGCGGCGTCGCTGTGCTGTGCTGCGCTGTGTTGCGGTGTGTTGTGTTGCGTTGCGGCGTGTTGTGTTGTGGCCCGTGTCGCCGGGCGGCTCCGGGCCCGGGGACACGGAGAAACCACTACGGGTGGACGAGCACCTGGGACAGTGCCACGCGGCCGGTGCCCGAGGTCACGATCCGCACCGTGCGGGTGCGGCTGTCCAGGTCCAGGACCGTCGGGCGCAGTGCCTTCCCGCTGACATGGATCGTTCCGTCGTCCGTGACCACGTCGAAGTCGGCGGTCGTGGAGGAGGAGTTGTTCCAGATCTCGATCTGCCGGATCCGCCGCTCGGCGCCCAGGTCGACCTGCCACCAGGCGCCCGCCTCGGACAGGGTGCGGGTGTCCGTGTTGGTGTCGCCGTCCAGGGCCAGTGCCGCGCCCGCCGTGCCCTCGGTGGAGGACTGGGTGGCGGTGCCGGTACGGGCCAGGTCGCTCCGCAACTGCTCGACGGGGCCGCCGTGGGCGCCTGCCCGGCTCGCGACGGCGAGCGCCTCGGCCGGCAGCCGGTCCAGGCCGGTGAGGTTGTCCGTCATGACCGAGCCCCTGCCGCCGAGTGCGGGCGCGGCGGTGTCGGTCCAGTTGCCCCGGGCGGTGTTCTCGATGCCGTAGTCCGCCCAGTTGGAGACCCACTTGTACCCGATCCGGGTGATGACATTGCGTTCGACGCGGATGTGCGAGGACTGCTCGTCGAGGTAGATGCCATTGCCGTCGCGCTCGGTGTTGCCGAAGGCGGAGCGGTTGATGTAGTTGCCGGAGAGGACCGTGCCCGGCTGGGCGCCCTGGGTGTAGATGGCCCCGCCGTCGTGCTGCTCCTGTGCGACCTCCATGACGTCGGTGATCCGGTTGCCGGTCACCTTGTTGTCACGCAGGACGGACTTCTGGGACTCGGGCTGGTTCCAGCCCCAGCCGACCGAGATCCCGGAGTACGGGAGGTGGTCCAGGCTGTTGTGGTCGATGGTCAGCCCGGCCTCGTACCCGGCCCAGATGCCCACCGAGTCGGTGTACTCGACACCGGAGCGGGTGATGGTGTTGTACGCGACGGTGTTGCGCTCCCCCGCGAGCGCCGCCGACGGCATGGGCTCGGTGTCGCCGACGTAGACGGCGCCGGAGGACAGGTCGGTGAAGGACGAGCGGGTCACGGAGCTGTCCTTGGTGCCCGCTTCGAGGATCGCGCCTGCTCCGCCGAGCCGGCTGAACCGGGTGTTCTCGATGCTGATGTGCTGTCCGCCGCGGACGGTCACCGCTGCGGACGGCTTGGTGTAGAAGCGGCCGGCGTGGTCGACGGGGCCGGTGGCTCCGGTCAGGGTGAGACCGGCCTGCATGCCCGCGTAGCCCTCGTCGGTGCCCGGCTGACGGTACGCCGCGTACGCGAAGCCGATTCCGCTGACGGTGACGTCGTGGGCGCCGTCGACGACGAGCAGCTGTTCGGTGTGCGGGGTGACGGCCTGCGCGCGGCGCATGTTCTCGCCCTTGCGCGGAAGGTAGGTGACGGTGCGGTCCTTCGAGTTCCAGACGAACTCGCCGGGTCGGTCGAGGAGTTCGGGGGCGTTCTCGAAGAAGGCGACGCCGCTGTAGCGGGTGGAGTCGACCGTGGTGGAGTCCCAGGCGGGGCCGGTGCGGTCGGTGCCGCTCGCCGAGTTGGTCCAGCAGGGCTGGGCGAAGGTCATGACGTCGCCGTTCACGGCCGCGATCCGGCAGTGGTAGTTGCGCCAGCGGACCCGGATGACGGCTTCGGCGTCGGTGGGGCGCTGCCACTCGGCGATGCCCGTCGCGACCGCGCCGGTCATGCCGGTCTTCGTGGCGTCGCAGGTGCTCGCCGCGCAGGCCTCGCCGCGGGCGGGGGTGGCGCGCCTGCCGTCGACGAAGAGCTGGCGGGGGGTGACGCCGGCCGGGACCTCGGCGGTCCAGGTGCCGTCGGTGTTCTGCCGCCAGCCGGTGATGTCCTGTCCGCCGGAGAGGACGGGGCGGGCGCCCGGGGCCGCGCTCCAGGTGACGGTGTGGCCGTCCTTCCCGGAGTCGGCGGCGCCGAGCCTGAGCGGTTCGTCGAGCTTGTACGTGCCGTTCTTCAGCAGGACGCGGACATCGCGCCCGGGTCTCGGTGCGGGCCCGGTCGCGGGCGCCCTCGGGGGTGCAGGGGCGGGCGACCGTGCAGGAGCTGCCGTGTCCGTCCGGGGCCGCGTACAGGGTGCGGGTGCCGGGTGCGGCCTGGGCGGTGGGGGCGGCGAGGAGTGCGGCCAGGAAGGCGGCGGTGGCGGCAGCGGCGGTTCCTCGTACGGTGTTCAGGGGGCGGCGGTTCACGCGGAGGCCTTCCAGTCGGGGTGGCCGGGCATGGGCGGGTTCACGGCTCCGAAGAGCCAGTCGCGCAGGAACGGGTCGAGGGAGGAGTCGCGGGTGACGTCGACGGTGTGCCGGATGAACGCCTCGCTGGTGTAGGTGGAATCCTTGAAGCGCTTCACCCACTCGCGCATGACCTTGTCGAACTTCGGCCGACCGATCCGGAGGCTGAGGGCGTACAGGACCAGGGCGCCGCCGTCGTAGATGTTGGTGCCGCCGAGCGCCTTGGGCAGTCCGGGCGGGCCGTCGGTGGTGCGGACCGCGTCGAGCTTCTCGTACGTCGCCTTCATTTTTTCCTCGAAGACCGACCAGCCGCGTTCCTCGCCGTACAGGCCGGCGTAGTACACGGCGGGGCCCTCGTTGAGCCAGGCCTGCTGCCAGTCGTTCGGAGTGACGGAGTCGCCGAACCACTGGTGGACCAGTTCGTGGACCATGGTGGTCTCGTAGCCCGGCCGGCCGTTGGCATTGAGCTTGAACCAGTTGGTGGAGAACAGGGAGAGGGTCTGGTTCTCCAGGGCGTCGGTGTAGCCGTCGTAGATGTGGACGCCGTAGACGGAGAACGGGTAGCGGCCGAACTTCGCCTCCAGCCAGGCCAGATGGTCGGCGGTGCGGGCGACGATCGGACCGTACTTGTCCTCCTGGCCCTGCGGGACGATGTGCCGAAGGGGCAGTCCGCGGTGACTGGTGCCGTAGAGATAGGTGCCCTTGACGACGGCGATGCCGATGAGTTCGGTCGCCATGCGCTCGCGGAGGGCGAAGTGCCAGACGGTGGAGCCGTCGCCTCGCGGGGTCCTGTGGAGGAGTTCGCCGTTGGCGGCGGCGACATAGCCCTGCGGGGCGCTGATGTGGAAGGTCCACGTCGCCTTGTCGGACGGGGTGTCGTTGCAGGGCAGGAAGGTGTCGGCGCGGGAGGACTGGGCGGCGGAGGCGAAGCCGCCGTCGGTGCCGAACTTCCAGCCGGACAGGCCGAGTCGGGGCGCCTTGCCGTTGCCCCGGTAGCGGACCTCGGTGGTGAACGCCTGCCCGTTGTGGAGCGGTCGGGCGGGGGTGATGGTGAATTCCTGGCCGCTCTTGCCCGGTGAGAGCGCCCAGGTGGCGGGGCGCCCGGCGACGGTGACGGAGTCGATGGTGTGTCCGTCGGTGTCCAGGTTGAACGCGGAGAGGTCCTGGGTGGCTCTGGCGTTGATTCGCACCACGGCGGTGAAGTCGTAGGTGACCGGGGTGAAGTCGAAGGTCAGGTCGTAGTGGACGACCTGGTAGCCGCCGTTGCCGAGGGTCGGGAAGAGCGGGTCGCCGACACCGTCCGAGCCGGGCTTCGGGTCGAAGCCGTGCGGCCGGGCGGAGGCGGGCGAGCCGAGGGCCGGTACGGCGACGGCCGCGGCCACCGCCGCGCCGCCGAGCTTCAGGGCCGAGCGTCGGGTCGTCACTTCTTCCCCTTCTGGAAGGCTTCCTCGAACTCGCCGCGGGCCTGCTCGCCGCCCTTGGCCAGGTAGTCCTTGACGAGCCGGTCGTAGGCGGACATCGGCTTGCGGCCGGAGATGATGTCCTTCAGCGCGTCCCCCTTCAGCGTGTTGAGGCTGCCGGAGCCCTTGGAGTCCCAGGTGGGCGAGGAGTACTGGAGCGTCGGGTCCGGCTCCATCATCGGGATCATCCTGGTGAAGGTGTCGTGCACGTGGCGGACGCCCTGCTCGGAGTCGGCGCTGAAGACGGCGGGGACGGCGGAGGCCATGAACTTCCAGGGCACGGTGACGTCCTGGGTGCCCTGCTTGGTGAGCGCCGGGTTGCCCTTGGCGTCGCGGGTGAAGTCCTTGCCCTCGATGCCGTAGTTGATGAGGGTGTACTCCTGGCTGCCGAACGGGGACGCGGCGAAGTCGGCGAGGGCCAGGATCTCCTTGACCCGGTCCCCGGACGCCTTCTTGATGTGGGTGTTCTGGAGCGAGATGTTGTCCATCCAGGCGACGGCGTCCTTGCCGACCGGCACGAACGGGCGCGGGTCGTACTTCTTGTCGATCGCCTTCATCGCGGCGATGTAACCGACACCGGGCGCCAGGTAGGTGGGCATCCCGTCGTAGACGTAGGCGCCCTTGCCGTTCTTGAACATGTCCGTGTACTGGGCCTTCTGCGCCCCGGACATCTGGAGGGTGCCCGGGTAGTAACAGCCGGCCTTGTACAGCAGCCGGGCGGTCTCCACCGCCTTGCGGTACTCCGGGGTCTCCAGGTCGACGGTGAACTTGCCGGTCTTCTCGTCCAGCCGCCAGAAGTTGGGCGCGCCCGCGGACATGGCGAGCATGCTGGTGGCGCCCGCGATGATGGCGTACTGGTCCTTCTTGGGCCGGGTCAGCTCCTTGCAGACCTCGACGAACCGGTCGAGGTCGGTGATCTGGTCGAGGCTGGTGACGCCGACCTCCTCGAACAGGTCGTGGCGGTACACGCCGGCGCCGCCGGTGCCGGTGCGGGCGATCGGGATGCCGTAGAGCTTCCCGCCGAAGATGGCGGACTGCCAGGCGCCCTTCGGGATCGCGGCCAGGTTCGGGTAGTCCTTGACCTTGTCACCGGCGAGGTACGGGGTCAGGTCGGCGCACTTGGCCTGGAGGAAGGCGGCCTTGTTGTCGACGCCGCCGCTCTCCGGGTACATGAAGAGGTCGGGCAGGCTGTCGCTGGCGACCATGGTGGAGAACTTGGTGCCGTAGTCGTCGGCGGGGACGGCGGTGATGTTCACCTGGCCGCCGAGCAGCTTCTCGATCTCCTGCCAGGCGACGTTGCTGCCGCGGGCGGGCGGCGGCGGGGAGAAGGTCTCCATCGTCGCGCTGATCGGCTTCGCGCCCTTGAGCGGGGTGTTCTTCGTGGCGCGCAGCGGCTTGGCCGGGTAGCTGAAGTAGCCCTGCGGAACGCCGGCCGCGGTGCCCGCCAGGTCGGGGTTGAGGCCGATGTTGCGGACCGCGGTGTCAGGGAGCAGCGAGGCGCTCTTGGCCTCCGCCTTCGCGGTCGTGCCGCCGTCGCCGCAGGCGGCGAGCAGCGGGGCGGCGGCCAGTCCCAGACCGACGCCCGCACCCATGCGGAACAGTGCTCTGCGATTGATGGGGGTGGAGCTCGACACCTGAATCTCCTTGGGAGAGGGGAAGGAAGGAGTGGGGGGCGGTGTGGCGGTGGCTGTGCTCAGCCCTTGACGGCGCCGGTGAGCACGCCCTTGGTGAAGTAGCGCTGGAGGAACGGGTAGACGCAGAGGATCGGTACGACGGCGATCACCAGGACCGCCATCTGTACGGCCTGCTGCGGGGCGAGCACCTCGCCTGCCGACGCGGCGTTCAGGCTCTGGCCCTGGAGCACGTAGGTGCGCAGCACCATCGGCAGCGGCCACTTGTCGGAGTCGTTGAGGTACAGGAGCGAGTTGAAGAAGGCGTTCCAGTACGTCACCGCGTAGAAGAGGCTGATCACGGCGAGGACGGCCTTGGACAGCGGCAGCACGATCCGCACCAGGATGCGGAAATCGCCGGCCCCGTCGACCTTCGCGGCGTCGTACAGCTCGTCCGGCAGGTTCATGAAGAAGGACCGCAGGACGACCAGGTTGAACGCGCTGACCAGGGTGGGCATGACGAGCGCCGCATAGGTGTCGTACAGGCCGAGGCCCTTGACCAGCAGGAAGTTCGGAATGATGCCCGCGTTGAAGAGCATCGTGAACAGGGCCGTCATCAGGATGAAGCGGGAGCCGGTGACGTCGCGGCGGGAGAGCCCGTACGCCATGCCCACGGTGACCAGGAGGCTGGCGAGGGTGCCGAGGACCGTGATGCCCACGGAGACGATCAGCGCGCGGGTGACGACTCCGCCGGTGAAGATGGTGCGGTAGGCGTCCAGGGTGGGGTGGTCGGGCCACAGGACGAGGCCGGAGCTCTTGATGATGTCGGTCTGCGAGGCGAAGCTCGTACCGATGACGCCGACCAGTGGGTAGGCGACGGCGAGGACGACCACGACGATGGCTATCGCCTTGGCGGTCTGTCCGATACGGGTCGGCCGTTCCATCCACGGGGGCCGGCCGTCGGACTTCCGTGCGGCGGGCGGGGGCGCCGGTGCGGTGGATTCCGTAGTGGCGCGCGTCTTCTCAGCGGTCAGCACCGCGGTACACCCCTTCGTGGCCGAGTCGGTGGGCGAACTTGTTCGCGCCCAGGACGAGTGCGGTGCCGATGACCGCCTTGACGAGTCCGACGGCGGCGGCGACGCCCCAGTCGTTGTCCTTGATGCCGTGGTAGTAGACGTACGTGTCGAGGACCTCACCGGCGTCCGGACCGACCGCGTCGCGCTGGAGCAGGATCTGCTCGAAGCCGACGGAGAGGATCTGCCCGAGGTTGAGGATGAGCAGCAGGATGAGTACGGGCGCGATGCCCGGCAGGGTCACGTGCCACAGGCGGCGTCGTGGTCCGGCACCGTCGATGGCGGCGGCCTCGTACTGCTGCTTGTCGATGTTCAGCAGCGCGGCGAGGATGATGATCGTGCCCCAGCCGGCGTCCTTCCAGGCCACCTGGAGGGTCAGCAGCCAGGGGAAGGCGTCGGGGTCGCTCATCATGTCGTAGCGCGGCAGCCCCATTCCCCCGAGGACGTCGGGCAGGAGCCCGGCACCGCCCAGGATCTGCTGGAAGATCGAGACGATGATGACCCAGCCGATGAAGTGCGGCAGATAGACGACGCTCTGCACGAACCGTCTGATCCGGTCGCTGGCGATGCTGTTGAGCAGCAGGGCCAGGGCGATCGGGATCGGGAAGAAGAACACCAGCTGGACGAGGGCGATCTCCAGGGTGTTGAAGGTCGCGGACCAGAAGGCCGGTTCACCGAACGCCGCGGAGAAGTTGGCGAACCCCACCCAGACGCTGTGCATGTAGCCGAGGTACGGCTGGTAGTCCTGGAACGCCACGACGTAGCCGAGCAGCGGTACGTAGTGGAAAACGACGAAGTACAGCAGACCGGGCAGGGTGAGCAGCAACATCACCCGGTCCCGCTTGATCCGCTGCCAGAGGCTCAGCCGGTGCTGTGCGGCGACGGCCCCGGCAGCGGGCGGGGAGGGTGTTTCAGCCTTCTGCCGCCGCTTTTCCCGCGGCAACGGGGGTGCTGTTTCAGCCATGGTGCGTCCTGTTCGGCTGGGTGGCGCGTGGTGGGCCTTCTGGGGCCGCAAGTTAGTAAGCGGTTAACCCAAGCGTCAAGAGATCCGGGCAAACGTCGTTGAGTCGCGATGTCCCGGCGGCCGAATCCAGCACCTCGAAACCGTAAATATGTTGCCTAAATGGACAGTTGCAGCGAGCAGGAGCTTGACGGTCGGCCATCACGCTCCTTAGCGTGCCGGTCATTCCATAGAACGCGATTACTGTCCGGAGGCAGGGTGCGAACCACCGAAGAGGCACCGGCACATTCCGGTAGCGACGCCGCGACACCGTCCCCGCGACGGCCGCGCACGCTCCTGGTCATGAGCCCCGGGCTGCTCGACGACGTCTTTCCGCCGCCGGTCCGAGCCCGCCTGGAGGAGACCGCCGACCTGCTGAACCCGTCCGTGATCAGCGAGTTCGACTCCCCGGAGGCCTCGGCGGCGCTGGGCTCGGCGGAGGTACTGCTCACCGGCTGGGGCTGCCCGCCCGTCGATGCCGGACTGCTGGACCGGGCGCCCGCGCTGCGTGCCGTGATCCATGCGGCCGGCACGGTGAAAACGTTTCTGTCCCCGGTTGCGTTCGATCGCGGGATCGTCGTCTCGTCGGCCGCCGCCGCCAACGCGGTGCCTGTCGCGGAGTTCACCCTGGCGGCGATCATCATGGGCGCCAAGCGGGTGTTCCCGCTGGCCGGGCTCTTCCACACCCGGCGCACCCACCGCACCCGCGCCGACCTCGACCGGCAGCACTGGCTCGGCACGCACGGGCTGACCATCGGTGTCGTCGGGGCCTCCCGGATCGGCCGCCGGGTCATCGAGATGCTCCGGGTGCTCGACGCGGAGGTACTGCTCCACGACCCCTACGTCAGTGCCGCCGAGGCGGAGCTGCTCGGCGTCACCCCGACCGATCTCGACACCCTGGTGGCGACCAGCGACGTGGTGACCGTGCACGCCCCGGACACCACGGAGACCCGCGGGATGATCGACGCCCGGCGGATCGGCCTGATGCGCCCCGGCACCCTGCTCGTCAACACCGCGCGCGGCCGGCTGGTGGACACCGAGGCGCTGACCGGGCACCTGGTCAGCGGGCGGCTGGACGCGGTCCTCGACGTGACGTCGCCCGAGCCGCTGCCGGACGGCCACCCCCTGTGGGACCTGCCCAACGTCTTCCTCACCCCGCATCTGGCGGGCGCCCAGGGCAACGAGGTGGGACGGCTGGGGGCGCTCGCGGTCGACGAGCTGGTCCGGTACGCGCACGGCTCGCCGTTCGCCCACCCGGTGCACCGGGACGACCTGGGGAGGATCGCGTGAGTGCCGTCGCCCAGGCGGGCACGAGGTCCGTTGCCCGCGCTTTCGGCCGACGCGGCGGGCGTACGTGATGGGCGGCGCGACGGGGCAGCGCCTGCCGGGAGGGGCACTAGGCTCGGCGTCACACAACAGCCACCAGGGGGTGAGCCGGATGCGCCGGCAGAGCACAGCCGGGGACGGACAACGGCGGGCGACGGTCACCGATGTCGCACGGCGCGCAGGTGTCTCGACGGCCACGGTCTCCCGCGTACTGAACCGCAACTACCCGGTCGCCGAGGCGACCCGGGAGCGGGTCGAGTCCGCGATGCGCGAGCTGGGCTATGTCGTCAACGCCCACGCCCGTGCCCTGGCCGGCGTCTCCAACCGCACCGTCGGGATCATCGTCAACGAGGTCATCGACCCGTTCTACGCCTACATCGCGCGCGGTGTGGAGCGGGAGGCGGCGATCGGCGGACGGCTCTGCCTGGTCTGCTGCACCCAGGGCGACCCGCAGCGGGAGCTGGCCTTCATCGATCTGATGCACGAGCGCCGGGCGGACGCGGTGGTCGTGGTCGGCGGCTCCATCGCCGACCGGGGCTACACCACCGAACTGGCCCGCAGGGCACGTGAGCTGGACGCGGGCGGATCGAAGCTGGTGCTGTGCGGCAGGCCGCCGCTGGACGAGGAGGCCCCGACCGTCGCGGTCGAGTACGACAACGAGGGCGGCGCCTTCGCCATCACCGACCATCTGCTGATGCAGGGTCACGAACGGATCCTCCACCTCGCCGGCCCGCCCAGGCTCTCCACCACCCGCGACCGGCTGACCGGGTACCAGCGGGCGCTGCGGCTGCGCGGCATCGCCCCGGACCCCGACCTGGTCCGTCCCGGCGCCTTCAGCCGTAGCTTCGGCTACCGGAAGATGGCCGAAGTGCTGCGGGACGGGCCGGACTTCACCGCCGTCTTCGCGGCCAACGACATGGTGGCGGCGGGCGCGGCCCAGGCCCTGGAGGAGGCCGGGATCCGGGTGCCGAAGGACGTGTCCCTGGTGGGGTACGACGACATTCCGGTGGCCCAGGAGCTACGGCCCCGACTGACCACCGTCCACATCCCCCTGGAGGAGATGGGACGCCAGGCCGTACGGCTGGCCGTGAGCGGCGGGGACGAGGACGACTGGCGCGAACCCACCACGGGGGCGCTGCGGCTCGGAACCCACATCGTGGTACGCGATTCCGTTGCGCCGAGGGCCGGACGTTCCACCCGGAAGTGACCGGTTACTTCCCGCCTGTCCACAGTCGACCATAGTAAATCGCAGTAACTTCGCACCCCCTCTTGCCCCCGGATAGCAACCGCTTACATGCTGGCGCCGAGCAGCACCGTTCCGCACGCTTCCGCCCCTCACTCGTTTCCGCAGGGAGAGTTCCGCATGCGCATGCCCACAGACTCCGCCGGCTCCTCCACCGCCCCCTCCGCCGCCTCCACCGTCGGCCGGCGCTCCGTTCTCGCCGCGGCCGCCGGGGCCGGGGCGGCGATCGCGCTCGGCGCCGCCACCGGTACGGCCCGGGCCACCGCCTCCGTCACCGCCCAGGGGCGCCCGGGCGGACGCCCGGTCAAGCTGACCGTGACCGCCCGGCCCGCCGCCGAGGCCGAGCGGCTGCGGCTCGGACAGGCCCTGCGCGGCTCGGAGTTCCAGCCCACCGGCCTGTACGTCCCGGCCGGCACACCGCTCTCGCTCACCGTCCAGCCGCACGACGGTCTGCTGCCCACGCTCTGGATCGGCGCCTGGGACTACTACGGCGAGATCACCGAACCCCGCA
Source organism: Streptomyces sp. NPDC127117 (assembly GCF_042677325.1). Lineage (NCBI taxonomy): Bacteria > Bacillati > Actinomycetota > Actinomycetes > Kitasatosporales > Streptomycetaceae > Streptomyces > Streptomyces sp. NPDC127117. The sequence continues at coordinate 35,512 of NZ_JBHXTM010000015.1, read as the reverse complement.
GCTATCCGCTGACCGCCGGGGCGAACACGGTCACGGACCCGCACGGCGGCCCGGTCTACCTCACCCTGACCGGCCGCGGCGAGCGGGCCGGTGTGGTGGTCCGCTCCGGTGCCGTCCCCATGCCGGTCTTCACCCTGGGCCGCACTTCGGAGGCCGACTACCAGCGGCAGCTGGACACACTCACCGCATCGCCCTACGTCGAACTGCACGCGCCGCACACGATCATGACGCTCACTCGCGAGGGCGCGCTGCTGTACCGGGACGAGGACCACGCCGCGCTGCTCGGGCTGGTCGAGACGATCATCGACTCGCATGCCCGGATCAGCGGTCTGGACGGCTCCAGGCCGGTACACCGGCGCAAGGCCGGCCCGTACCACTTCACCGAGGTCAGCAAGGTGCCCACCGGAGTCGGCGCCTACGCCACACACGGCTACAACGGCTTCCCGCGCGCCTACCTCGACCGTGCCACCACCGTGGAGGGACTGCGCACCCGGGGCTGGGGGCTCTACCACGAACTCGGCCACCTCCACCAGCAGTTCGCGTACAAGCCCGGCGGCCTGACCGAGGTCACGGTCAACATCTACTCGCTGGCCGCGCAGCGCACCCTGAATCAGCCGTCCAACCTCCTCACCGTCGACCCGAAGACGGGGCTCACCTACTTCCGGTCGGCGCGACAGAAATTCGGCACGGCCGGTCTGACGTACGAGAAGTCCTTCGGCGCGTACGAGAAGCTCGTCCCGCTGCGACAGCTGGAGCTGGCGTTCGGCGACGACTTCTGGCCCCGGATGCACAAGCTGGTCCGCGAGGAGAACCCGCAGTCCGACTACACCGAGACCGACAAGCGCTACCGGGCCCTCGCCACTTACTCCAGCCGGGTCGCGGGCCATGACCTGACCGACTTCTTCGTGAACACCTGGGCGTTCCCGATCGACACCACGGGCCGGGCCGAGCTGGCCGCACTGAACCTTCCGAAGCCGCCCGTCGACCCGTCCACACTGGACGACTGACCGCAGCGACAAGGGAGTTCACCGTGAACCTCAGCAGACGCACCCTGCTCGCGGCGACCAGCGCCACCGCCGTGACGGCCGCGACGACACTGATGACGACGGCAGGCACCGCGCACGCCTCGCCCGTCGCGGACGCCTCCGCCGAAGACGGCGCCGCAGCCGCGCCTGCCGCCGGCTTCGGCACACTGCTCCAGCGCGCCGAATCACTGCTCACCGGCGGTGGATTCGACCCGGCCGACCCCGACTTCACCGAAGCGGTCGCGGCCCTGGACTCCACGGCCGGGGGTCTGTGGGACACCCTCGACCGCAGCGCCGGCCGCACCGCGCTCTGGCCGGACCTCGCGCCGCTCACCGACCCGGGAAACTTCGGCCAGAGCTACACCCGGCTGCGTACCGTCGCGACCGCCTGGGCCACCGAAGGCACCTCCCTCGCCGGGAACGCCCAGGTGGCGGACGCCCTCGTCGCCGCGCTGCGCTTCACCCACGACACCGCGTACAACCCGGCCAGGCGCGAGAGCGGCAACTGGTGGTTCTGGGAGATCGGCGCCCCCCGTGCGCTGATGGACTGTTCCGTCATCCTGCGCGACCTGCTTCCCGCGGCCGACCTGGCGGACTATCTCGCGGTCGTCGACCGCTTCTGCCCGGACGCGGACCGCCGCACCAACTCCCCCGCGCTCCCCGAGACCGGGGCGAACCGCACCGACAAGGCCGTCATCGTGGCGTTGCGCGGGCTGCTGGGGCAGGACCCGGCCAAGCTCGTATCGGCCCGCGACGCGCTCTCCGACGTGCGCGACTCGGGCCGCAACAGCCTTTTCCGGTACACGAGTTCGGGGGACGGCTTCTACGAGGACGGCTCGTTCGTCCAGCACGATGTGGTGGCCTACACCGGTTCGTACGGCATCGTGCTGCTCAGCGGCACGGCGTATCTGCTGGCCCTGCTGGCGGGGTCCGAGTGGGCGGTGGCCGACCCGAAGGTGTCGGTGATGTACGACGCCGTGGAGCGGACCTTCGCGCCGGTGATCTTCGACGGGCTGATGATGGACTCGGTGCGCGGCCGGGCGATCTCCCGGGAGCGCGCCGGCGACCACCGCGACGGTGCGACGGCCCTGGCGGCGATCCTGCTGCTGGCGTCCGGAGCGCCCGCCGAGTACGCGACACGCTGGCGGGCCCTGGTCAAGGGCTGGCTGACCCGCAACCGCACCACCCCCTTCGAGGGACTTGCGACCCTCCCCCAGCTCGCCCTGGCCAAGGCCGTCCTGGACGACCGGACCGTGCCGGCCGGACCTCGCTCCACGGGCAGCCATGTCTTCGCGGACATGGACCGTGTCGTGCACCGCCGTCCCGGCTGGGCCTGCGCGCTGTCGCTCTCGTCGAAGCGGATCTCGGCGTACGAGGCGGGCAACGGCGAGAATCTGCACGGCTGGTACACCGGCGACGGCATGACGTATCTGTACGACGGCGACGACCTGGGGCAGTTCAACGACGGCTTCTGGCCGACCGTCGATCCGTACCGCCTGCCCGGCACCACGGTCGACACCCGGCAGCGGACCGATCTCGGCACGGGCGCCGGGACCTCCACCTACCGTCCGGCCAACGCCGTCGCGGGCGGTGCCGTGCTGGACGGCCGGTACGGGGCCGCCGCGATGGAGGTGATCGGCGGTCAGGGCACCACCCTGCGGACCAGGAAGTCGTGGTTCCTGCTGGACGACGCGGTGATCGCGCTCGGCGCGGGCATCACGGCGAGCGACGGCCGGCCGGTCGAGACCATAGTCGAGAACCGCAATCTGGGCACGGACGGACGGCACCGGCTGCTGGTCGATGGCATCCGCCAGCCCGTCGAGCAGGGCTGGAGCGGCACCTTCGGCCGGGCCCGGTGGGCGCATGTCGACGGAGTGGGCGGCTATGTGTTCCCCGGGGGAACCGCCCTGCACGCCCTGCGCGAGCAGCGCACCGGCACCTGGCGGGCCATCGACACCGGGGCGGACACGGGCGGCAGCACCGAACCCGTCACCCGCCGCTATCTGACGCTCTGGACGGACCACGGCCCCTCCCCCGCCGACGCCCGCTACGCCTATGTGCTGCTGCCCGGCGCATCGGCCGCGGCGACCGCGGTCCGGTCGGCGTCCCGGCCGGTCCGGATCGTCGCCAACGACAGCACCGCACAGGCGGTGGAGGTGCGCCGGGCCGGGCTGACCGCGGTGAACTTCTGGGGCGCCGGAACGGCCGCCGGGATCACCTCGTCGGGCCCGGCGTCGGTGCTGGTGCAGCGCCACGGCGCCCACATCCGGGTCGCGGTCGCCGACCCGGGCCGGACGCTCACCACGCTGTCGGTCGAACTTCCCTTCCGGGTGAGGGCGGTGGCAACGGCCGATGATTCGGTGAGCCTCGTCCCCGGCCGCAGACCCGTGCTCACCGTCGCCGTCGGCGGTTCACGCGGCCACACCCACCGAGCCGAACTCGTCCCGTAACCCACCCCGCGCATCACCCACGAGGAGCAGCACCACCATGTCCGTCGCACCGCATCTGCATCTGCCGCCGCCCGACCGGCTCCTGTCGTCACGTACCGGCTGGACCCGGGCCCACTGGGAGGCGACCGCCGACCGGATGCTGGAGGCGCTGGTGCCGTACGCGACCCCCGGCTTCGCCCAGTACCGGCTGCCCGGCCGCGGCAGCTGGTCGGGGGTCGTCTCGGACGGTCTCGAAGGCTTCGCCCGGTCGTTCCTGCTCGCCGCCTGCCGGATAGCGGGCGCGGGCGGGGCGGTCGACCCCGCGCTGATCGAGCGGTACACGGCGGGGCTGGCCGCCGGCACCGACCCGGGGAGCGGGGAGGCGTGGCCGAGGCTGACGGACTGTTCGCAGCAGATGGTGGAGGCGGCGTCGGTCGCGGTGGCGCTGCACGAGACCCGGCCGTGGATCTGGGACCGGCTGGACGCCCGGGTGCAGGAGCGGGTCGTCGACTGGTTCTCCGGGTTCGTCGGCGGGCGCACCTGGGACAACAACTGGCGGCTCTTCCAGGTGGTGTCCGAGCAGTTCCTCGCCTCGGTCGGCGCGCCGTACAGCCGCTCGGACATCGAGTCGAACCTGGACCGGATCGAGGACTGGTACGTCGGTGACGGCTGGTACACCGACGGAGACGGCCGGAACTTCGACTACTACATCGGCTGGGCGATGCATCTGTACCCGCTGCTCTGGTCGCGGATGGCGGGCACCGACGACGGTGGCCGCACGGAGATCTACCGGCAGCGGCTCAGCAGGTTCCTGGAGGACTATCCGCACTTCTTCGGCTCCGACGGCGCGCCGGTCCACCAGGGCCGTTCGCTGACATACCGGTTCGCCGCCCTCGCACCGGTGTGGATGGGGGCGCTGGCCGACTGCACCCCGCTGGCACCGGGACTCACCCGCCGGCTCGCCTCCGGCACGATGCGGCATTTCGCGGAGCGCGGTGTGCCGGACGAGCGGGGGCTGCTGACGCTCGGCTGGTACGACACGTTCCTGCCGAGCACCCAGCCGTACTCCGGCCCCGCCTCGCCGTACTGGGCGAGCAAGGGCTTCCTCGGGCTGCTGCTGCCGGCCGACCACGATGTCTGGACGGCACGCGAACTCCCGCTGCCGATCGAGGAGTCCGACCAGTACACCGCGCTGCCGGCCACCGGCTGGCTGCTGCACGGCACCCGTGACGACGGCATCGTCCGGCTGGTCAACCACGGCAGCGACCACAATCCGCCGTTCGACGAGGCGGCCGACCCGGCCGAGGGCACACACGATCCGCACTACGCCCGGCTCGGGTACTCGACGGCGACGGCGCCCGAGGCCGCCCCGCACGCCGTGGCCCGCTCCATCGACGGCCATCTGGCACTTCTGGCACCGGACGGCACCCCGTCGCTGCGCAGCCGGATCCATCCGTTGCGCTGCGAGGACCGCATCGCGGCCTCCTGGTACGCGGCCCGGCTTCCCGGCGACGGCCATCCGTACCGGATCGAGACGACGAGCGTGCTGCACGGCCCTTGGGAGATCCGGGTGCACCGGGTCGAGGCGCCCGAGGGCACGGTGGTGCGGGAGGGCGGTCACGCGGTCGCGCATGCGGAGAGCCCGTTCGCCCTGTCCGGCCCCGACTGGGCACTCGCCCGCACGGCCGACGGTCTGAGCAGCGCCCTGATCGCGCTGCACGGCTGGGACGGTGGAACGGAAGGGGCGGCTGTGGCACGTGATGTCCAGTCCAACGCGTACGGACCGCATTCGGCGATTCCGTACCTTCGCAGCGGGCCGCACCCGGGCGGGCGGAGCATCTATGTCTCGCTGGTCGCCCTCTCCCGGGACGCCGTGCATCCGGAGGCGCTGCGCGATGCGGTGCGGGTGCATGCGGGTGCGGACTCGGTGGTGCTGACCTTCCTGGACGGTACGACGGTCGAGGTCTGATCGGGGGGGGCGCGGGCTGATCGGGGGTACGGAGCTGATCCGGAGCGCGGACTGAGCAGGGGCACCGAGCTGATCCGGGTCGTGGGCCGGGCGGGCGGCCCCGATCAGATCCCGATGCCGTTGCCCTCCCGCTGATCGATGTGCCCGACCAGCTCCATCGCCAGCGACTTGATCGTGTCGAGCCCCGCCCTGCCCCAGGTGCGGGGCACGGTGTCGACCGCGCAGACGGCGCCCAGCGCGATGCCCGTGCGGTCGATGAGGGGTGCGCCCAGGTAGGAACGGATGCCTATCTCGTCGACCACCGGATTGCCGGCGAACCGCGGGTAGTCGCAGACGTCCTCCAGGACGAGCGCCTTGCGCCGTACGACGACATGCGGGCAGTAGCCGCGGTCGAGCGCCACATACCGGCCGCTGCGGCTGCTGCCCGCGGCCGCCGCGCCCAGGTCGGAGCCCTTGTGCGTGCCGGCGGGGGTGTGCAGCCCGGCGAAGAACTGCCGGTTTCCGTCGATGAAGTTGACCATCGAGAAGGGCACTTCGGTCACCTCGGCCACCCGGTCGGCGAAGGCGTCGAAGTTGTCGAACGAGGCGTCGGGGCGCTCGCCGAGCCCGAGCGTCCTCAGCCGCTGGGTGCGGACCAGGGCATCGCCGTCGACGGGCGTGAGCAGCATGCGGCCGTTGTTGTCCCGGATCACGGGTGGGCTCCGAAGCCGGTCAACGGGGCCGGGGACGAGGTGGCGTTGATCAGGTGCTGGACCAGTGTGACCAGGGCCCCGGTGCCCGAACTGGCGATCCGGGCGTCGCAGAGCACCACCGGAACGTCCGGTCCGAGGTCGAGTGCGGCCCGGATCTCCTCGGGTGCGTAGCGGTATGCGCCGTCGAACTCGTTGACCGCGACGATGAATCCGATGCCGCGCCGCTCGAAGAAGTCGACGGCGGCGAAGCACTCGGCGAGCCTGCGGGTGTCCGCGATCACGACGGCTCCCAGCGCTCCCTGGGAGAGTTCGTCCCACATGAACCAGAAGCGCTCCTGGCCCGGGGTGCCGAACAGATAGAGCACGTGCTGCTCGTCGAGGGTGATGCGGCCGAAGTCCATCGCCACGGTGGTGGCGGTCTTGGACTCGATGCCTTCGAGGCTGTCGGTCGCGGCGCTGACCTGGGTCAGCAGCTCTTCGGTGCTGAGCGGTGCGATCTCGCTGACCGCGCCGACGAACGTCGTCTTGCCGACCCCGAACCCGCCCGCCACCAGCACCTTGAGCGCGACGGGAAACCCCTCCGAGCCCGTGGGACCGCCGACGTCGCCGCCGGGATCACCGCGGCCCGGCTCGGCTTCGTGGCTCGGAGTGTCCGCGTAGCCCCGGGTGCCGCTGTGGTTCAGCGTGTCTTCGTAGCTCCGTGCGTCCCCGTAGTTCTGCACATCCCCGTGGTTCCCCGGGTGTCCGTAGCTCTCCGGGCCACCGTAGCCCTCGGACCGGCCGTGGCTTCCGTAGTGTCCGTGGCTTCCTTGGCTTTCGTGACTTCCGAAGCCTCCGGGGCTTGCGTTGTTCTCGTACACGGCAGAGCTGCCGAAGCCGTCAGAGCTGTCGTCGTAAGCCATCGAGCACTGCCTCCAGCAGAGATCGGTCGGTGGGCATGTCATGGAAGGCGGGCGGGTGCGCGGTCACTGCCCCGCAGTCGACCAGGTCGGAGACGAGCACCTTGGTGACCACTGCGGGCAGCCGCAGATGGGCGGCGATCTCGGCCACCGAGGTGGGGCCGCCGCACAGCCCCAGCGCGACGGAGTGCTCGGGACCGAGATGCATCTGCGGCTCGGTCCCCGTGGCCATGATCAGGGAGAGCAGATCGAGCACGGTCGTGGGACGGGTCCGGCCGTTGCTCACGGTGTACGGGCGGATCAGCCGGCCGGCCGCGTCGTCGAGCAGTGGCCCGTCCTGAGGGACCGACACCCTCACAGCCCCGTGGCGCCGGGTGTCCCGGTCGCTTGTCTGACAGGCGTCATCAGATAGGGCCGGACACTCTTGACCAGCATCGTCATCTCGTAGCCGAGCACTGCCGCGTCCGCCTCGCGGCCGGCGAGCACGGCGAGACAGGTGCCGGAACCGGCGGTGGAGACGAACAGCAGGGTCGAATCGAGCTCGACCACCACCTGCCGCACCTCGCCGCTGTCACCGAAGCGCGCGCCCGCGCTTCGGCCGAGCGAGTACAGGCCGGCGGCCAGCGCGGCCATGTGGTCGGCGCTGTCGGCGTCCATGCCATGAAGGGATTTCACCAGCCCGTCGGCGGAGAGGAGAACCGCGCTGCGTGTGTACGGGACGCGCTGGACCAGTCCGCTCAGCAGCCAGTCGAGGTCCGAGACCTGACCGGACGGCATATCGGTCGCCATGGTGCATCTACTCCTTGGAGGTGTTCGTTTCGAGGGGGTCGTTGACCGGGGCCGCGTCCTGGGCCGGGCCCGAGGGGTACGGGGTGGCGGTCACGGTGAGTCCGCGCACCGGCAGCGGTTCGAGCGGGGCGCGGGGCTGCCGGGCTCGCGGGTCCGCCGCCGCCCCGGGGACCGTCTCCGGGGCGGCGGCGGTGTCGGCCTCGGCTTCGCTGCGGGCCTCGGCGAGTTCGATACCGCGCCGGAACGCCGCCATGAGTCCCGGGTCGTGCAGCGCCTGTTCGTCGTCGCTGCGCGGGGCCGGTGCCTCCCTGAGCTGCGGTACCAGGTGCTCCTGGTTGGCACGCCTGGGCAGTTGCGGACGGCCCATGGTGCCGCGCACGATTCCGGGTCCGGGGTGGCGGACGTCGGGGGCGTCGTCCGCCGTCCGGATTCCGGGGATGGCGTCGGCCGGGGTGGGACGGTCCGGGTGCTCGGCCCGCAGCGGCAGCGGTGGCGCCTCGCCGTGGCCGCCCTGTCCCTGCTGCGGCGGTTGGTGCAGGCGCAGCGGCTGGCTGGGGACGTGGGGCTGGCGGACGGTGTTCGCCTGCGGACCGGGTGCGGTGCTCGGACCGGGGTTCAGGCTCACGTTCGGCGCCGGATCACGGCTCAGACCCGGCGCCGGGGTCGGCTTGCGGTGGCCGGCCCTTCCGTCCTCGGCCGGCGGGCGGTGTACGGGACCGGGGGGCGGGACCGGGGCAGCGCCGCCCTCGGCCGGAGCGTTTCCGTCCACGCCCAGCAGGGACTGCGGGAGGACGAGTACGGCCTGTGTGCCGCCGTAGATGTTGCTCTGCAGCCGGACCGCGATGCCGTGCCGGCGGGCCAGTGAAGCGACGACGAACAGCCCGATCCGGCCGTCCTGGAGCAGATGGGCCACATTGACCTGGTCCGGGTCGGCGAGCAGGGCGTTCATCCGCTTCTGCTCGTTGCCCGGCATGCCGAGTCCCCGGTCCTCCACCTCCAGGGCCAGTCCGGCGGTGACCTGCTGGGCGCGCAGCAGCACCTGGGTGTGCGGGGCGGAGAACACGGTCGCGTTCTCCACCAGTTCGGCCAGCAGGTGGATCACGTCCGCCACGGCGTGGCCGCGCAGCGTGCCGGCGATGGGCGGCACGAGCTTGACCCGTGGGTACTGCTCGACCTCGGCGATCGCCGAGCGCAGGACCTCGGTCATGGTGACCGGGTTGCTCCACTGCCGCCGGGAGACGGCGCCGCCGAGGACGGCGAGGTTCTCGGCGTGCCGGCGGATGCGGGTGGCGAGATGGTCGACGTGGAAGAGGCCCTTGAGCAGGTCGGGGTCCTCGACCTCGTGCTCCAGCTCGTCGAGCAGCTGGATCTCGCGGTGCACCAGCGACTGGAGCCGACGGGCGAGATTGACGAAGACCTCGACCTTCTGGTCCTCGCCGGAGTTCTCGGAGAGCCGGGACGCCTGGACGACCGCGGCCACGGCGGCCTCCTGCTGGCGGCCGAGTTCCTGGGCGAGCAGCTCGAAGGCGTCGCTGCCGGGGGCCGAGGGCGGTGCGGGCCTGCGCACGGACACCGGCTCGCCGTTGCGGAGCTGTTCCACCACCCGTTGCAGTTCGGCCTGGCCCTGGGCGCTGGTGCGCCGGAGCGCCAGGCAGCGGCCGAAGACGGTGGTGGCGACGCGGTTGGCGGCGAGGTACGCGGCCAGGACCGCGGCGAGCGCCAGCGCTCCGGCGACGCCCAGCGCGATCCAGAGTTCGCCGGAGAGCCGGGCGCCGGAGCGGGCGGTGAAGGTGACCGCTGCGGCTCCGCTCAGTACCGCCACGACGGTCGGCAGCACCGCGGTACGCAGGAGTTGTGGGCGTATACGCGCCTCGGGGGACGGCTGGGCGGCTCGCGGCCTGCCCGTGGCCGAGTGGGAACGGGCACCGGGTCGGCCGTGCCGTCCGCCCTCTCGGCGTTCCGGTCGCGCTTCGGGTGCGCGAAGTTGAGACATCAGTGTCCTCGGTACGTGGGGCACCAGGAATCGGCGTTCATGCGGTGGCACCTACGGTGGTCGGTCAGGCTCGGTTCATCGGTCGGGCAGGCTCGAAAGTTATGAGCCCACCGTTGATCACCGGCCACACACGGTAGTCGTCAATCACGCGGGTGCGGCGGGCAGTTGTCGAACTTGCCCGCCATCCGTCCCGCTCTGGTATGACCGCTCGCACAAACGACCGATTACTCCGCATTGACACCTGGTCGGCCGACACCCGAATGGCCGATCGGAATGAACCCATGAGCACACGAAACGGCTCGGCCCGTCCGGTCGTGCCGGACGGGCCGAGCCGTCTGTGTGCCACGCGCATTCCGTACGCGGCGGTCCGGGCGCCGTGCCCCGTACGCCGGGATGGCCTGCCGCGGGCCGTACGCCGCGACCGGATCGCGCTACGCCGTCGGCGCCACCGCGGCGTGGTCGGACTCCGCCGCGTCGCCCGGCGCCCGGCCCGTACCGCCGGCCGGGTCCGCGGAAAGGTCCGTGATCCGGGCCGCCGCCGCGGGCCGCTGCTCGATCGGCTGCGGAGCCACCGCTCGCCACCAGGGCTCGGCGGGAACGGTCTGCGCCGTGGGTTCGAAGGGTTCGCCGGGCAGCGGCAGCGCGACTCGGGCTCCCGCGTCCTGTGCCGCGGCGAGGGTGCCCTCGCCCGGCTCGGCCCACGGGTGCGGGGCGAGGTTGAAGGTGGCCCAGTGGATCGGCAGCATCGCCCCGAGCGGCTCGCCGCCCTGGAGGTCCAGATGGGCCTGCATGCCCTCGGCCGGGGTCATGTGGATGTCCGGCCAGTATTCGGAATAGGCGCCGATCTGGATCATCGTCGCGTCGAACGGGCCGTGTTCGGCGCCGATGTCCTTGAAGCCCGGGAAATAGCCGGTGTCGCCGCTGTGATAGATCCGGTGCTCGGGACCGGTGACGGCCCAGGACGCCCAGAGGGTGTGCTGCTGGTTGCGCAGGCCGCGGCCGCAGAAGTGCCGTGCCGGGGTGGCGGTCAGGCTGATCCCGGCGATCTTCGTCGTCTCGTTCCAGTCGAGCTCGCGCATCCGGTCGGTGGACACGCCCCACCGCTCCAGGTGGGCGCCGACCCCCAGCGGGACGGCGAACACCGTGTCGGTACCGGCGAGCGCGCGGATCGTCGGCAGATCGAGATGGTCGTAGTGGTCGTGGGAGATCACCACCGCGTCCACCGGGCCGAGGGCGGCCAGCGGCAGCGGCACCGGGTGCAGCCGCTTGGGTCCGGCGAAGGCGAAGGGCGAACAGCGCTCGCCCCACACCGGGTCGAAGAGCACCCGTCGGCCGTCGATCTCGGCGAGCACACTGGAATGGCCCATCCAGGTGAGCCGCAGCCCCGTGGCGGGGGTCTCGGCGAGGTCCGCGTAAGTGGTGGCGTGGACGGGCACGGTGCCGACCGGCGCCCGGCGTGCCCTCTCCTCCTTGCGGAAGTAGACCTTCGCGAACTCCAGGGTGGATCCGGACGGCCTGGTCCGCGCCCCCACCGGGTTCTGGAAGACGCCGTCGGCGAAGTTGGGCGAGCGGCGGATGCGCTCCATGCGGGCACCGCCCGGGTCCGCGCCGAACGCGGCGGGTCGCAGCGAACGCAGCCGGGTGCGGAGCGGAGGCAAGGGGTCGGCGCCGGTCACAGCATCTCCTGGGGAAATCGGTGTCGTCTCATTATGGGCGGGGGGTACGACGGTGCGAGAGCGGAGCGCCCGGGGGAACGGGGGCCGGACCGGGCCGGGTCAGCCACGCGGCTGCCCGTACACGTGCTCGATGTGCAGCCGCAGCACGATGCGCCGGTCCCGGACCATCGCGCTGCGGTAGTCGTCCCAGTCGGGGTGCTCGCCCTGGACGTCGCGGTAGAGCGCGATGAGCTCCTCGACCGTCGCGTCGTGCGGATCGGCGGCGACCGGGGACAGCTCGGCGGTGGCGTCCACGGCCGTCCACGCCCAGCGGTCCGCGCTGGTGACGTGGTAGCCGGCCCGGGGGTCGCGGCGGAGGTTCTTCGTCTTCGCCCGGTCGTCGGTGATCGAGACGCGGACGATGCGCTCCCGGGGGTAGTAGAAGTGATTGACGTTGGACAGCTGGGGCCTGCCGTCCCGCTTGAGTGTCACGAGCACTCCGCCGTTCTCCTCGGCGAGCAGCCCGAGCAGCGCTTCCTGCCGTGCGTCGATTCCCGTCATGCCGGATCCAACGTCCGTGCCCGCCGCAGGATTCCGGATCCGGCGGCACCGTCATGTCACATCCGGGACCCCTCGTCCGTCGCACCGGTGGAAACAGCCCGTCCGGCGGTGTCCGCGAGGCCGCCGGACGGCACCCGAGCCGTACCGAAGGAGACCGGTCATGACCGTCCGAATCCCGCTCGACCCGCCCCGTACCCTCCTCTTCCGCGCCGTGTCGTGGTACTCGAACCGGACGTACGGCAAGGTCATCGATCCGCTCCGGGCCGCCGCCCACCACACCGGGGTGCTGTGGGGCGGTGCCCGGTTCGAGCTGTCGGTGGGGCGCTGGAAGAAGCTGGACCCGCAGCTCAAGGCACTGGCCGTGATGTCGGCCGCGGCCACCGTCGGCTGCGGCTGGTGCATGGACTTCGGCTACTGGGAGAACCACCGGCACGGCATGGACCCGCGCAAGCTGCGCGATGTGCCGGTGTGGCGGGAGAGCGAGGTGTACGCCCCGCTGGAACGCGACGTCATGGAGTACGCGGAGGCGATGAGCGTCACCCCGCCGGAGGTCGGTGACGAGCTGGCGGAGCGGCTGCGGACCGCGCTCGGCGAGGCGGCCTTCGTGGAGCTGACCACGATGGTCGCGGTGGAGAACATGCGCTCCCGGACCAATTCCGCCCTCGGGCTGACCAGCCAGGGCTTCAAGGACCGGTGCGAGGTGGAGCGCCCCGCCGACCGCTGACCCGGCAACGCGGCCGGTGCTTCAGCCCCGGGTTCCCCGTCCGGTGCGGCGGGTAGCTGCCATGGCAGCTACCCGCCAGTCCGCACCCGGCTCAGATCTGCCATGTTCCTGACAGTCTCACCTCACCACGCCCTGAGAACCAACGAGTTCACGAGGTGAGAATGAGACGGAACAGTTGGATGGCGGTCTGCGCCACCGCGCTCGCCGCCGCCCTTGCCGGTGGAACACTGCCGGCCGCAGCCGGCCACACCCCCGCCTTCGCCGACCCGTCCGTATCCCCGGCCCCGGCCGGCCGGGGCGGCACCGTCACCCTGCTGACCGGCGACGTGGTGACGTACTCCGGCCACGGCAACGCCGTGCAGATCAGCTCGATCGTGCCGGGAACCGGTCGTGAGGGCATGGGCTTCACCCGCTTCCGGGCGGGCGGTCACGAGTACGCCGTCCCGATCGACGCCGTCGGCCAGATCGCCCGGGACCGGGTGGACCGGCGGCTGTTCGACGTGACCGAGCTCGCCGCCTCGGGCTACGCGGACGCCGACACGGACTCGCTGCGCATCCTCGTCGGCGGCGCCACGGAGTCGTCGCGCAGCCCCGGCGCCCCGAAGGGGGCACGCGTCGCCGCCGCCTTCCCGGCCGCCCGCACCACCGCCCTCGACGTGCCGAAGAAGTCGGCCGGGACCGTCTGGGAGCAGCTCGGCACACCGTCGCGGGCCCGTGCACAGGGCATCGGGAAGGTCTGGCTCGACGGCCGGGTGCGGGCCACGCTCGACAGGTCCGTCCCGCAGATCGGGGCCGACCGGGCACACCGGGCCGGGGTCACCGGGAAGGGCACCAGGGTCGCCGTACTCGACACCGGCTACGACCGGAACCATCCCGATCTGAAGAACGCCGTCGTCGCCTCGCAGGACTTCACCGGGGACGGCGACGTCCAGGACCTGCAGGGCCACGGCACCCATGTCTCCTCGATCATCGCCGGTTCCGGGGCCGCGTCCGCGGGCCGGTACGCGGGTGTCGCGCCGGGCGCCGCACTCGTCGAGGGGAAGGTGCTCGACAACGGCGGCTACGGCTACGACTCCTGGATCCTGGCCGGCATGCAGTGGGCCGTGGACCAGGACGCCGCGGTCGTCAACATGAGCCTCGGCCAGACCGTGGCGTCCGACGGCACCGACCCGTTGTCCGCCGCCGTCGACAGGCTCTCCGCCGAGCACGGCACGCTCTTCGTCATCGCCGCGGGCAACAGCGGCGACCACACCATCAGCGCGCCCGGCGCCGCCGACGCCGCGCTGACCGTGGGCTCGGTCACCAAGTCCGGCGCGATGTCGCCGTTCTCCTCACGCGGACCGCGCGAGGGCCGGCCCGCCGTCAAGCCGGAGATCTCGGGCCCCGGCAGCGACATCGTCGCCGCCCGCGCCGCGGGCACCCTGGACGACGCCGCCGTCACCGAGCAGTACGCCTCGCTCTCCGGTACGTCGATGGCCGCCCCGCACGTGGCGGGCGCCGCGGCGCTGCTGGCCCAGCGGCACCCCGACTGGTCCGGCGCCCGGCTGAAGGCGGCGCTGATCGGCAGCGCCGCGCGGGTGGACGGTGCGACGGTCTCCGACACCGGTTCCGGCCTCACCGACGTACCGGCCGCGCTGGCCACCACGGTGCTCGCCGAACCCGCCACGCTGGCCGCCGACGCCAGGTACCCGAATTCCTCCGCCGAGCCGCAGAGCCGCGAGCTGACCTGGACCAACACCTCCGACAAGCCGGTGCGCCTCAGCCTCTCGGCGGGGCAGGGCGGCGCGGTGCGGATCGGCACGCGGACGCTGACCGTGCCCGCGCGGTCCTCGGCCGTCTCGAAGGTCACCCTCGAACCCTCCGAGGTCGAGGCGGGAACGACGTACGGCGGTGCCGTGACCGCGACCTGGCCGGGACACGGCCGGGCGACCGTGCCCGTCTCGATCAAGGCCGATCCCCGGACGTACACCCTCACCATGACCGGGCCCGCGCCGCGTGCGGGCAGCGAGACCACCACGACGGGCGTGATCCTGCAGAACGAGCGGACCGGCGCGTCCCAGCTGATCGGGCTGACCGGCACCACACCGAAGAAGGTGACACTGCCGCGCGGCAGCTACCGGGCCCTCGGGCACACCTGGGAGTACGACACGGTGGACGGCACCGTCGTCGGGACCACGGCGATCCACTTCGCCCGACGGATGACGCTGGACCGGGACACCTCGCTGGCACTGGACACCGAGGGCGCCCGGCCGGTACGGATCGGGGTGGACGACGGCTCCGCCCGGATCGCCCTCCAGTCGGCGACCGGAATCGCGTCGCGGATCGACACCGGCTCCGCCACCGCGGACACCGGACTCGTCGCGCCGAGTTCCGCCGGTCAGTACCGCGTCGAGGCCGTGCCCAGCACCGGCGGGGCGCTGGACGGGCTCACCTTCTTCGGCGGGCTGAGCTGGCAGCAGCGGGAGGTCGACGGGCACGAGCCCGGCTCCTCCCCCCAGGCCCTGAAGCTGCTGCTGTCGCAGTACAGCATCTACAGGTGGCTGGGCACGGCGACCGGCGAGGTCGTCGACATCGGCACCGGGGCGGACACCGACCCGGCGGCGATGGACCTCAAGGGCAAGATCGTGCTGTGGACCCCGGCGACCGGCGACACCTCGTTCAACAACGCGCTCTACCGGAAGCTGACCGACGCCGGCACGGCCGCCATCATGTACGTCGGCTACGGGCTCTCCGTGTACCGGCCCACTCCGGTGCTCCGGCTGGACGAGTCCGGTGTGCCCGCGCTCCGGGACCGGCTGGCCCGGGGGCCGCTGACGCTGACCCTGAACGGCGTCAGCACCGGGGCGGACGCCTACTATCTGCACCACTCGGTCGACGGCCGGATCCCGGCCGGGGCCGACTGGTTCGACCGGCGGTCGGAGCTGGCCGAGGTGCGGACGACACAGCGCACCCACGGCTACCCGTCCGACCCCAAGGACATGTACGCCTGGACCACCTGGCACGGGCTGACGCTGTACCAGCAGGCGACCCGCTACCGTCCGCCGTCGGAGCAGACGCTCCGCTTCTCCCCCGGCGTGGCATGGACGACGGCGACCTTCCACTACCAGTACGACGTCGGCGACCGGGTCTATCCGCTGGGCACCCTGGTCGGCGCGCCCACCGTGTACCGCGCGGGCGGTGACTACCGGGACGACTGGATGTCCGCGCCCTTCAACCCGGCGCTCGGGAGACAGGCCGGTGCCGCCCAGGTCGTCAGGGAGGGCGACAAGCTGAAGGTGGCCCTTCCGGTGTTCTCCGACGCTGCGGGGCACCGGGCCGAGACCGCGCCGGGCGCGGACAGCGGGAGCACGGTCCTCGCGGACGACAGCGGAAAGGTGCTGGCCCGCAATGGCGCACCGGGCCGCGCGACGTTCGACCTGCCGCGCGAGCCGGGCTGGTACCGGCTGAGGATCGATGCCACCCGTACGTCGCCGGACCCGGTGACCTGGATGCTCGGGACCAGGGTGACCAGCGAGTGGCGGCTGCGCTCCGGGCACGAGAGATCGGCCGCCCCGGCCCGGCTGCTCGACCTCGACTACCGGCTCCCGCTCACCGGTGAGAACGCGGCCGATCCCGGGAAGCCGCTCGGCTACACGGTCGGTCTCACCGCGCAGGGGGAACGGAAGGCGGTGCCCATCGCCTCGTTGAAGGTCTGGTACGCCACGGACGGCACCGACTGGAAGCCGGCCGCGGTGGCCCGTGGGGCCGAGGGACGCTGGAAGGTCGATGTGCCGGCCCTCGGGACCGCCAAGGTGGATCTGCGATCCACCGTCACGGACGCCTCGGGTGCGTCGCTGACGGAGACGCTGACCGACGCGTACAACTCCGGCTGCGCCGACATCTGGTGCTCACAGCGCTGACGGTCCGGTCCGGCACCGCGGGCGCAGGCTGAACAGGCCGGACAAGGGGGTGGGGCCGTACGCGGCTCCGCCCCCGCTCTTCCCGCGATTGGCATATTCGCTAGGGTGACGCCGTGGCGAGAGTGCGGTTGAGCGTGGCGGAACGACGTGAAGAGCTCCTGCGCGCTGCCATCGAACAGATCGAGGTCCGGGGGGTCTCGGCGGTCCGGATCGCCGATGTGGCCGCCGTGCTCGGCGTGAGCAACGCGCTCGTGCTCTATCACTTCTCGACCAAGGAGAAGCTGGTCGCCGCCGCCTTCGCCCATGCCGCCGAGGCCGACCTCGCCCAGTTGCGCAAGGTACTGGGCCGCCGTACGAGCGCGGTACGGCGGCTGCGCGCCGCCGTCCGCTGGTACGCGCCGACGGGGCAGGCCAAGGGGTGGCGGCTGTGGATCGAGGGCTGGGCCGCCTCGCTGCGCGACCCGGCACTGCGCAATGTGGCCGGCGACCTCGACCAGCAGTGGAAGGCGGAGTTGGCCGAGGTCATCGAAGAGGGCGCCGCCGCCGGTGAGTTCCACTGCGACGATCCGATGTCCGCGGCCTGGCGGCTGACCGCCCTGCTGGACGGCCTGGCCGTCCAGACGACGTCGTACGCGGGCCCGCTCTCCCGGGCCACGATGCTGGCCTGGACCGACGAGGCGCTCGCCCGCGAACTCGGCATCGACCACGAGGCACTGACGGCCTGATCTCGATCCCGGCCCGCCCCGGCCGGTATCTCGTCGTGCGGCCCCTTTGCCGCGTGGCCCCGGCCGGCGGACCGTCCGTCGGCGCTCAGGTCTGGCGCACGGGCGCGTACGCGTTGCCGTCGAGTCCGAAGGTCCAGGCCACACCGGCCTTGGCGGTCCGGGTGCTGGGCGGCACCCGCAGCCAGTAGACACGGTGCGTGCCGTCCGGTTCGGGGGTGGAGTTGACCACCTCGACCATCACCACGTCCTCGTCGCCGTCCAGCGCGATCCGCCAGAGGACACCCGTCTCGTCACGGTGCACCGGCTCCGCACCGGATTCGTTGAGGTACCGGTCGTAGCCGTAGAACTCCAGCATCACGCGGCGCAGTTCCGCGTTCTCCTCCTCGCGTATCCGCTTCGGAGTCAGGGAGTTCAGCTCCTCCAGGAACTCGGCGGGCACCGGCATGCCGCGCCAGGCGTAAAGGGCGAAGCCGTCACGGTAGGCGAGCGCCGGACCGTCCCCGCGGTCGAGCCGGCCCGCCTCGTCCCGGTGCAGCGCCTCCGGCCGCTCGCTGATCACCACGGCGCGCTCGTAGGGCCACCACCACCCCGCGTGCCTGGCCACCTCCGCCAGACCGTCGAGGCGGTCGCCCCGGCCGTCGAAGGCGGCGAGCCAGGCCGCGTCGTGCTGGCCCAGCACTGCGTCGAGCAGCACCAGCCGGACGTCCGACTCGTCCTCGGGGCGCTCCGAGAGGTCCGCGACGACACCGGCCCGGATCCGGTCGGCGAGTGCCGCGGTGGTCTCCCAGAGCTGGGCGCCGGTGGCGGACCACAGTGCGGACCAGCCGGCCGGGCCCAGTTCGTCGTACATCCGGCGGCGCTCCTGGGCCCAGGGCCGGGTCCGTATCTCGTCACGCACCGAACGCCCGGCGTCGACGAGCTTTTCGACGGCCTCCACCGCGGCCCTGGGCGAGTCGACCCAGATGATCCGCTCCGGCTCGGCGAGTCCTGCGCTGCGGTAGGCGAGCCGCAGCCCGTCCTCGGCCGCGGACCGGTCGGCCGCGCCGGTCGCCGCTGCTACGGCCCGCCATGAGTCCACGTACTGCATCGGTCTTCCCCGTCCCCAGTGTTCTGTGTGTCGTGTGTTCTGTCTGTCGTGTGTGCCGTGCTGCTCTGCGTGCCGTGCTGTTCTGTGACTGTCATCTGCGACGGTCTTGTCGTGCAGCGTGATGCATGCTGCTTGCTGCGCTGCCGTCGGTACGTTGTGCGTCGCGGGATCTCCGGTTCCCCGCCCGCCATGCTTCCGCCGCCGGCATCGGCCCGCCGTCAGTCCGCGACGATGCGGACCGCCCCCGGCGTGTACTCCCGCTGACGCACCACGCGGTACCAGCCCTTCGACAGCGGGATCGTCGCGTGCTCCTCGTGCACCACCCGTCCGCCCTCGGGGAGATGGAGCAGCATCGGCCCGAACACCCCCGCCTCCCGCATCAGCCGGCCCGGCCCCTGCACCGCGTGGGCGTGCCCGGTGACCTCACCCAGCGCGAGGACCATGCGCCCCCGGCCGTCCCTCGGCTCACCCGGCGCGTCCACGAGATGCGCGGGCACCGCCGACTCCTCCAACGACACGATCAGTACATCGCCCTGCCGGTACACAGACGTCTCCCCTCGATGGCCGCACCCGCTGTGCCGGCCACGCAGAAAACGCTACGGGGCGGGTCTGACAATCGACCGGCGGGCGACCGGACCCGGCGGACCGGGACGGGCCCGTCGCGGTGGTCCCGGTCGCGCCGTTGTCAGTGCGGCTTGATAAACCTTGGGGACATCAGCCGTCCCCCAGTACCAGGAGCTCAGGGTCATGTCCGGTGTGGACCATCTGCACGAGTTGCTCGGCCTTCCCGCTGTCGATTTCCAGCACGCGTCGGGTGAGGCACCTGTGCAGGCCGCCGACGCGGCAGCCTGGCGCATCTCGGTCGATCCGTATGACGACGATTCCGAGATGACCTGGGAGGAAGCCTTCAAGGCGTTCCTGGAGGCGGTCGACCCGACGGGGGTCCGGGCGCTGATCGTCGGTCAGTGGGGTGAGGCGTACGAGGTGAAGTCGTCGTACCCGATCGATCTGATCATCGCCGCCGCGGACCGGCTGACCTCGCTGGAGGCCGTCTTCGTCGGCGACATGACCTCGGAGGAGAACGAGATCTCCTGGATCGAGCAGTCGGATGTCACGGCGCTGCTGAACGCCTTCCCCGGTCTGCTCGAACTGGGTGTGCGCGGCGGCACCGATCTGGTCTTCTCGCCTTCGAAGCACGAGCGGCTGCGTTCGCTGACCATCGAGACCGGCGGTCTGCCCGTCGGCGTGATCCGCGGCATCCTGGACAGCGAGCTGCCGGCGCTGGAGCGGCTCGATCTGTGGCTCGGTGTCTCCGCGTACGGGGGCGACACCGATGTGGCCGACCTGGCCCCGCTGCTCTCCGGCACCCGCTTCCCCCGGCTCACCCATCTCGGTCTGCGCAACAGCGAGGTGCAGAACGAGATCGCGGCGGCGGTGGCCTCCGCCCCGGTCGTCGCGCAGCTGCGTGTCCTCGACCTGTCGAACGGCACCATGGGCGACGAGGGCGCGGCGGCGCTGCTGGACGGCCAGCCGCTCACCCATCTCGAAAAGCTCGATCTGTACCACCACTTCATGACCGAGCCGATGGAGCGCCGGATCGTACAGGCGCTGGAGCCGCACGGCGTGCGGGTCGATGTGTCGGAGCGCGAGACGCCCTGGGGCAACCGCGGTGTCGAAGGCCGCTACACCTCGGTCTCGGAGTGAGGCGCGATGACTGACGTCGAGCACCCCGAAACGTTTTACGGTCTGCCGGTCCACACCCTCGCAGGACCCGGCCGGCCCCCCGGCGGCGCGCTCCCGGGCGCCGGTTCGGTCGCGTGGCGGCTGGAGAGCGCCTGGCAGGGCGATCTGACGTTCGGCACGCTGTGGCAGCACTTCGTCGACACGGTCGACACCACACAGGTGCGGGCCCTGGTGATCGGCCCCTGGTGGCAGGAGGAGTACGAAGCCTTCGCCCCGGTCCTGGATCTGCTGGTCGCTCACGCCGACCGCTTCCCGGCCCTGCGCGCGCTCTTCCTCGCCGATGTCGTCAGCGAGGAATGCGAACTGTCGTGGCTGCAGATGTGCGACATAACCCCGGCGGTCGAGGCGTTCGGCGAGCTGGAGGAGCTGGCGGCACGCGGGTGCGGCGAGCAGGGCGCCGACCGCCCGTCGCTCGGTCTGCGACCGGTGCGGCACAAGTCGCTCAGGTCGCTGAGGTTCGAGTCCGGCGGGCTGCCGTCCGGCATCGTGCGGGCGATCGGTGCGTCCGAACTGCCCGCGCTGGAGCGCCTCGAACTCTGGCTCGGTGTCACCGAGTACGGCGGTGACACCACGGTCGCGGACCTCGCTCCGCTGCTGTCCGGCGCGACGTTCCCCGCCCTGCGCCATCTGGGGCTGCAGAACAGCGAGATCCAGGACGAGATCGCGGCCGCCGTGGCCTCCGCCCCGGTCGTCGCCCGGCTGGAGTCGCTCTCCCTCGCGATGGGGACACTGGGCGACGAGGGTGCGCAAGCGCTGCTCTCGGGCCAGCCGCTCACCCATCTGGCCTCGTTGGATCTGCACCATCACTACATGAGCGACCCGCTGGTGGACCGTCTGCACAAGCTCCTGGGGCCGGACCGGGTGAACAGCGACATCGACGAGGTCGAGTACTGGGATCCGGAAGAGGACGACGACCGCTATGTCGCCGTCAGCGAGTAGTACGGCAGGTCCGGCGCCGCGCTTCGCCGTCGTGGGTGTGCCCGGCAACCGCCGGGTCACGCTCTTCCAGGACGCCGTGCGCGCCGCCGGGCTGCCCGCGGGGCGCGTCGTGCCCTGGCTGGCCGTCCTGCGCGGCGAAGCCTCCTTCCGGCCCGGAGAGACCGTGCGGATGGACTCCCCCGGTGAGGACGCCGAGGTGGAGCGGCTGCTCCGCACGGTCGGGGATCCGGCCAGGGTCGAGGGGACCGCCCGCTGGTACGCCGGATTCACCTCGGCCGTACGGACGGTGGCGCGGGCGGCCTCCGCCGCCGGTGCCGAGCTGCTCGACGATCCCGACGACGTCGCGGTGCTGTTCGACAAGCGGCTCTGCCATGCCGTGCTGGACGGTGCCGGGGTGCCGGTCCCGGCGTCCTCGACCTCGGGGGCCGCGGCCCCCGTGGTGCGGGACTGGGCGGACGTTCGCGAGCGGATGGCGGACCACGGCATGTCCAGGGTCTTCGTGAAGCTCGCGCACGGCTCGTCCGCCTCGGGGGTCCTGGCGGTGGAGACGGCCGGTCCGGGCCGCATCAGGGCCACCACGTCGGTGGAGCGCGACGCGTCAGAGCGGCTCTTCAATTCCCTGCGGGTGCGCCGCATCACGGCGGAGCCGGAGATCGCGGCGATCGTCGACGCGCTCGCACCCGACGGGCTGCACATCGAGCGCTGGCTTCCCAAGGCCACCCAGCGCGGCCGGGCGACGGACCTGCGGGTCGTGGTGGTGGCGGGCCGGGCCACCCACGCCGTGGTGCGCACCAGCCACTCCCCCATGACCAATCTTCACCTCGGCGGCGAGCGCGGAGACCTCGACGCCGTCCGCACGGCCGTCGAGGCGGCGGGCGGCAGCTGGAGCGAGGCCCTGGCCGTGTGCGAACGGGCGGCCGCCTGCTTCCCGGACACCCTGTGCGTGGGCGTCGATCTGCTGCCCTCGACCGGCTGGCGGCGCTTCGCCGTCGGCGAGGTCAACGCCTTCGGCGACCTGCTGCCGCGCCTGACCGGGCTTCCCGGCAGCGGCGCCGAGGGACTGGACACGTACGCGGCGCAGGTCGCCGCCGTACAGAACAGAGCAAGGAACCACCGTGCAACCGCCACCGCCTGACACCGCCCCCATCCCAGCGGACGCCCAGAACCCCGACACCTTCGCGCCGGGCACGAACGAGCTCGACACGAACGGGCCCGGCACGAACGAGCCGCACATGGGCGAGCCGGACATGACCCAGATCGTGGGCAGCCACGATCTGCTGCTCGTCACCCTCGACACACTGCGCTACGACGTGGCGGTGGAGCTCGCCGCCGAAGGGCGCATTCCGAATCTGGCGCGTCATCTGCCGGGCGGTGGCTGGGAGCAGCGGCATGCGCCGGGAAGCTTCACCTACGCCTCCCACCAGGCGATCTTCGCGGGATTCCTGCCGACACCGGCTGGACCTGGACCGCACCCCAGGCTGTTCGCGGCACGCTTCGCGGGCAGTGAGTCCACCGCCCCGGGCACCTTCGTCTTCGATACGCCGGACCTGCTCTCCGGCCTCGCCGGCGTGGGCTACCGCACGGTGTGCATCGGCGGCGTCGGCTTCTTCAACCGGCAGCCGCCGCTCGGCTCCGTGCTGCCGGACATGTTCCAGGAGAGCCACTGGGAGCCGGAGTTCGGTGTGGCGTCGCCCACCTCCTTCGAGGCGCAGGTGGCCCGTGCCGAGCAGGTCGTCGCCGAACTCCCGGAGGAGCAACGGCTGTTCCTCTTCGTCAATGTGTCCGCCCTGCACCAGCCCAACTGGTTCCACCGGCCGGGCGCCACCCGTGAGGCGGGCGACTCCCGCGCCACCCATGCCGCGGCCCTGGAGTACGTCGACGCCCACATCGGCAGGCTCTTCGCCGCCGCGAGCAGCCGCCGCCGGTGTTTCGCCATCGTCTGCTCGGACCATGGCACGGCGTACGGGGACGACGGCTACACGGGGCACCGGCTCGGTCACGAGTCCGTCTGGACCGTTCCGTACGCGCACTTCTTCCTGGACCCGGGGGCCACCGCACCATGAGCCGTACCACGACCGCCGCACCGGCCGTCCGGCCGTACCAGAGCTATGTGTACGCCTACCCGCACAAGACCGCCTACCGGCCGCTCGCCGACCGGCCGGAACTGCGCGGGCTGTGGGCGGACGAGCGCAAGGACGCGCTCTCGCTCTACCTCCACATACCGTTCTGCGAGGTCCGCTGCGGCTTCTGCAATCTCTTCACCCGGATCGGTGCTCCCGACGAGCTGACGACCCGGTACCTCGACGCGCTGGACCGGCAGGCCACCGCGGTCCGGGACGCGCTGGGTGACGACGGGCCGGTGCGGTTCGCCGCGGCGGCGTTCGGCGGGGGTACGCCCACGTTCCTGACCGCGGCGGAGCTGGAGCGGCTCTGCGACATCGCGGAGAAGCGCATGGGCGCCGATCTGCGGTCCGTTCCGCTCTCGGTCGAGACCTCGCCGTCGACCGCGACGGCCGACCGGCTGGCCGTTCTCGCCGACCGCGGTACGACCAGGATCAGCATCGGGGTGCAGAGCTTCGTCGAGGCCGAGGCGCGGGCCGCCGTGCGCCCGCAGCGGCGCGCCGACGTGGAGGCGGCGCTGGACCGGATACGCGATGCCCGTATCCCGGTCCTCAACATCGACCTGATCTACGGCATCGACGGCCAGACCGAGGACAGCTGGCGCGCCTCGCTGGACGCGGCGCTCGGCTGGCGGCCGGAGGAGCTGTATCTCTACCCGCTGTACGTGCGTCCGCTGACCGGGCTGGGACGGCTCGGTGCCGACGGCGAGACGGCGGCGGACGCGGCCTGGGACGAACAGCGGCTGCGGCTGTACCGCGACCACCTCCTGGCCCACGGCTACGAGCAGGTCTCGATGCGGATGTTCCGCCGCTCCGACGCCCCGCGGACGGACGGCCCCGACGACTACGCCTGCCAGACCGACGGCATGATCGGCCTGGGCTGCGGCGCCCGCTCGTACACCACCGAGCTGCACTACTCCTTCGACTACGCGGTGGAGATGCGGGAGGTGCGGGCGATCATCGACGGCTACGCCGCCACCGAGGACTTCTCGCACGCGGAGGTCGGGCGGTACGTCGACGACGACGAGGCGCGACGGCGTCACCTCCTTCAGTCGCTGCTCCAGGCAGAGGGGCTGCCACTGGCCGACTACCGGGAGCGGTTCGGCACCTCGCCCGCCGACGACTTCCGCCACGAGCTGGCCCGGTTCGAGGCGCGTGGCTGGCTCGACGGATCGGCCGGGGCGTCCGGACTGCTGCGGCTCTCCCCCGAGGGCCTGGCCCACTCCGACGCGCTGGGCCCGGAGCTGTTCTCCCCCGACGTACGTGCCGCGATGGCCGCGTACGAGTTGAAGTGAGTACGCCGATGGACCTGACGATCCTCTACCGCGGGCCGCTGTCCTCGTGCGACTACGACTGTCCGTACTGCCCGTTCGCCAAGCGGCGCGACAGCCGGGAGCAGCTGCGTGCCGACCGGGCCGCGCTGGAGCGGTTCACGGCGTGGGCCGCGGCGCAGACCGGTGACCGGATCTCGGTGCTGTTCACCCCGTGGGGCGAGGGCCTGGTCCGCTCCTGGTACCGCCGTGCGCTGGTCGAGCTCGCGCGGTTGCCGCACATCCACCGGGTCGCGATCCAGACCAACATCAGCAGCCGTACGGGGTGGCTGGCCGAGGCCGGTGAGGCGGGCCGCGAGAAGATCGCGCTGTGGTGCACGTACCACCCGGGGCAGACGCCGTTCGAGCGGTTCCTCACCAAGTGCGAGGAGCTGGCCGCGCTCGGCATCCGGCACAGTGTCGGTGTGGTCGGGCTCGACGGCCATCTCGACGAGGCACGACGGCTGCGCGCCGCGCTGCCGGACGAGGTCTACCTCTGGGTGAACGCGGCGGAGGGCCACACGTATTCGGACGAGGAGGCGGACCGCTGGACGGCCATCGACCCGCTCTTCCCGTACAGCCGGTATCCGCACCGGTCGGCCGGGCTGCCCTGCCGGACCGGTGAGTCGGTCATCTCGGTGGACGGTGAGGGCACCGTGCGGCGCTGTCATTTCGTACCGGCGGAGCTGGGCAGTCTCTACGACGGGAGCTACCGGCGGGCGCTCGGTCCGCGCGCCTGTCCGCTGGCGGTCTGCGACTGCCACATCGGCTATGTGCACCTGGAGACGCTGCCGCTGTACGACGTCTTCGCGGGCGGGGTGCTGGAGCGGATACCGGCGTCACCACTGCCGTTGCCGGCGTCGCCGCTGCCGTTCCCCGCGTCCTCGCTGCCGTCCCGCACCGGACGGGCCTGAGCATCGGGCCCGTCCTGGTGCGGCAGAGAGCGCTGCGGGTCAGTACACCTAGAGCGGCAGGAGGTCGGGGCGCTTCGCTTCGACGTGGTCGCCGGAGGACTCGCCGCGCAGCCGCCGGCCGATCCACGGGACCAGGTACTCACGCGCCCAGTGGATGTCGTCGCGCCGCACTTCGAGGGTGCCGCGCTGTGCCTGCGGGGGCCATTCCTGGTCGGGGTCGGCCGGCACGTCGATGCCGAGGACCTGGGCGGCGCGCAGCGCGACCCTGGTGTGCCCCTCGGGCGACAGGTGGAGCCGGTCGTCGTCCCAGGCGCGCCGGTCCTGGACGGACCGCAGCGACCACAGGTCCAGGACCGGGCAGTCGTAGCGGTCGGCGATGGCCCGCACGTGGGCGGTGTACGTGGCGATCTTGCCGCGCAGATGGCGCAGCACGGGAACGCCACGGGTGTCGAAGCCGGTGGTGACCATGACCGTGCCGACCGCCCCGGTCAGCTCGGCGACCGCGCGCTCGAAGCGCTCGGCCACGTCGTCGGGGTCGGTGCCCGGCCGGATGATGTCGTTGCCGCCCGCGCAGAAGCTCACCAGGTCGGGTGCGAGCTCCTTGGCGCGCGGCACCTGCTCCTCGACGATCTGGTCGAGGAGGCGTCCGCGTACGGCGAGATTGGCGTACCTGAAATTCCCGTGCGCGGAACCTTCCGTGCCCGTCGCCGCATCGGGGTCCGGAAGCTGGTCTGCGAGGAGTACCGCGAAACGGTCCGCCCAGCCGACGAAGGTCCCGTCGGGGCCGGGGTCGCCGACTCCCTCGGTGAAGCTGTCGCCAATAGCCGCGTACGACCCGATGACGCCCTGTCGGTTGTTGACGCCACGTTGGTTTTTTCTCGAATCGTCTGCCACAAACGCTTATCCTGCACCGCCGAATGTGACCTACGCGACCGTAATAAGGGGTTGACGGGTGGTGAGATAGACCACCCGGTCAGTTTTTGGTAAAGGGGGAATAAGTGAAGGGGCGGTGCGCCGCCGCGCACCGCCCCTTCCGTGTTGCTCAGTTCATGCTTTGTGGCTCAGCCGCCCGGCCGTTCGGCTCAGACGGAGATGCCGTGCGAGGCCAGGAAGGCGATCGGGTCGATGTCCGAGCCGTACGCCGGGCCCGTGCGGACCTCGAAGTGCAGGTGCGGGCCGGTGGCGTTGCCGGTGGCGCCGGAGAGGCCGAGCTGCTGACCGGCGCTCACGGCCTGGCCGGTCGAGACGGAGATGGAGGACAGGTGGCCGTACTGCGAGTAGTGGCCGTCGGCGTGCTTGATGACGACCTGGTTGCCGTACGCGCCGCCCCAGCCGGCGGCCACGACGGTGCCGGAGGTGATGGACTTGACGCTGGTGCCGGTGGCAACGGGGAAGTCGATGCCGGTGTGGCTGCCGCTGGACCAGTTGGAGCCGGAGGCGCGGTAACCGGTGGTGTGGTTGCCGGGGACCGGGTGGACGTAACCGGAAGCGCTGCTCTGGGTGGCTGCCGGGGCGGCGGCCAGCGCCTTGGACTCCGGGGCGGCGGACGAGGTCTTGGCCGGGGCGGACTTCTCGGCGGCGGCGGAGGGAGCCTTCGACGGGAGGGACGAGCCGGTGCCGGCGCCGGTGGGCGCGGCGTTGCCGGAGGCCTTGCCACCGA
Organism: Streptomyces sp. NPDC127117; assembly: GCF_042677325.1. Lineage (NCBI taxonomy): Bacteria > Bacillati > Actinomycetota > Actinomycetes > Kitasatosporales > Streptomycetaceae > Streptomyces > Streptomyces sp. NPDC127117. The sequence goes on along the minus strand of NZ_JBHXTM010000015.1, from coordinate 8,379 downwards.
GGGTCAGCTTCATGCCCGGGAAGATCAGGCTGGGGTCCTCGCCGACGACCTTGCGGTTGTCCTGGTACAGCTGCTGCCAGCCGCCCTTGATCTGGTGCTCGGCGGCGATCTTCGACAGGTAGTCGCCGGAGACGACGGAGTACGTCGTGGTGGCGGCCTGCTTCTGCGCGACGGGGGCGGCGTGCGTGGCGGCGGCCGACTGCGGCGCGGCGGCCGGGGCGGCCTGCTCCGCGGCCTGGGCACCGGTGGCGCCGAGCAGCGGCAGTGCGACGACGGCGCCGCCGGCGCTGACCGCGGCGACGCCACGGGCGATGGTGCTGAGCTTCGGACGACGGTGCTTACCCGATATGGGCATGGCGTATTTCCTCTCCGGCGCCTGCGAGGTGAGCTGTCGGGTTCGGGCTGGAGATGCCCGGCCGCACTGAGTGCGACTTCACCCCGAGCCGGCCGGATTTCTCCGGCCGGCGGCTTACCTGGTTCCCCCGCTCCTGCCACGCGATGAGTGGATGTGAATTCCGGGCGGCGGCAGGATTAGGCGGTCCGTCCGGATTGCGGTGACCGTAAGCGAGTCGGGACGACGAGAACAAGCCATGGGTTCCACGCCGGAATCCGCGCCGGGAAATCGGCGCGGAATTCCGGTAACACTCCGTGGATTAAGGATCTTGGCATTCCGCGCCGCACACGGATTACCCGACCACCCCGTCACCACACACCGTCACGGATATGATCCCGCTCACGAGGCGACCCTCATGTCCCTTATGAGCGGGCCAAGTTCACACAAGAGCCGCATTACGGACATAAGACACCTTTCACCCGCGTCGGAGCCTCAGCACCCGTGCGTCGAGATCACCGCGAAGTCCGGTGTGCAGCCCCTGGTGCAGCAGCGTCGAACCGTGGTGCACCGCCCCCGTGTCCAGGCAGGTGTAGGTCGCCTCGGGGTCGAGCCCGCGCAGCCGCAGGGCCGGGGGCCGCTCCCCGTACCGCTGTGCCTCCAGCCACATCAGGACCACGGCGTCGTCCCCGTGGACGTACTGGATCGCGCTGAGTCCGCCGCGCGGTTCCCGCAGCCGGTACAGCTCGCCCTGCTGCACGACGGGCCGGATCTCCTTGTAGAGCTCCACCCAGGTCCGGGCCTCGGCCAGCTCCTCCTCGCTCCATTCGGTGAGATCCCCGCCGACCCCGAGCACTCCCGCCATCGCGCTCACGAACCGGAAGCGCAGTGAGCTGACCCTGCCGTTGAGCTGGTCGTTCGGGCTGTCGGTGACCCAGGCGGCCATCACCCGCGCCGGATGGAGGTGTCCGAAGCCCTCCTGGATGGCGAGCCGGTCGAGCGGGTCGGTGTTGTCTGAGGTCCACACCTGGTCGGTGCGGGACATGATCCCCAGGTCGACCCGGCCGCCGCCGCCCGAGCATGACTCGAACGCGACCGTGGGATGCGCGGCCCTGAGCCGGTCGATCAGTGCGTACAGGCCGTCCACGTGCTCGACCCAGAGCTTCTGCGGGTACTCCTCGCCCGGCCAGCCCGCATCGGTGAAGCAGCGGTTGAAATCCCATTTCACATAGTCGATGGGGGTGCCGGAGAGCAGCGTGTCCAGCTGCTCCCAGAGATATGCCCGCACATCGGGGCGGGCCAGATTGAGTACCAGCTGGTTGCGGTACTCCGTCCGCGCCCGCCCGGGGAAGTGCTGAACCCAGTCGGGATGGGCGCGGTAGAGATCGCTGTCGGCATTGACCATTTCCGGTTCGACCCAGATGCCGAACTGCATGCCGAGCCCGTGCACTTCGTCGGCGAGCGGCTTCAGCCCACCGGGGAAGCGGTCCGGATTCGGCGTCCAGTCACCGAGCCCGGCCCGGTCGCTGGTCCGCTGCCCGAACCACGCGTCGTCCACGACGAACAGCTCGACGCCCATCGCGGCGGCCCGCTCGGCCAGGACGCGCTGCTGGTCCAGCGCGATGTCGAAGCCCGTCGCCTCCCAGGAGTTGTAGAGCACCGGCCGCAGGTTCTGCGCGTCCGGGATCACATGGGCCAGCTGCCAGGCGTGCCAGGCGCGGCTCGCCCCGCCGAACCCCTGCCCGCTCCACAGACCGGCGAAGACGGGCGTGGTGTACGACTCCCCCGGCGCCAGCCGCAGCAGTCCGGAGTCGTCGTAGCCGGCGCCGCCGGTGATCTGTACGAGCCCGTCGGGCAGCCGCTGGACGGAGATCCGCCACGATCCGGACCATCCGAGCGCGCAGCCGTACACCTCGCCGCTCTCCTCGGTCGCGGCGCCGTCGGCGTCCAGCGCGACCCATGGCAGGAACTGGTGGCCGGTGTGGCCGCGCCTGCTGGAGATGACGCTCTCGCCGTGGGCGAGCTCGGTCCGCGCGAGCCGCGACTCCGCGGCCCAGCGCCCGTGCAGCCTGCTCAGCCGCCAGCCGTCGCGGGCCGGCAGCGACCAGGCGGCCGCGTCGGCGCGCAGCAGCTCCAGCGGCGGGCCGTCCGGTCCGGCGTGGGCGACGGTGGCCCAGCGCTCCAGGACATCGGAGTCGTCCCGCATCCGGTAGTGCAGGGTCAGGGCGAGCCGGTGCACGGAGTCGGTGAAGCCGATCCGCAGTTCGTCCCCGTCCGCCTCGGCGGCGTCGAAGGCCCACTCGGTGCCCCGGACCTGCTGGGTCCGTACCGAGAGTGCCGGGCGGACGAACCTGGGGCCGCCCTCGACCGGATACTCCTCCCGGCCGTCGAGGTGGGACTCGAAGGCCCTGAAGGGCAGTTCCGGGGCCGCGGCCAGCGCCTCGGCCGCGGCGAGGCCGATCCTCGGCCCCCAGTGCAGATGGACCAGCTCGTCCTGCTCGGTCAGTCGCAGTGCGTAGCTGCTGCTCGTCCCGGTGAGCAGCCAGGTCCGGCCGGTGTTGCCCGTCTCGATCATCGCATCCCCACATTCAAACAGTTCCGCACATCATCGACCATCGGCGGGGCGTGGGCAACGGCTCGGCGAGGAATTCGCCGGGCGGATTCGCCGCGGGAGAACCGGAGTTCGCCCGGGTATCGACAGGGAAAGGCCGAGATGATTGCCTGAGGAATCAATGTCGTATCGTCGCAGGAGTGGCCTTGCCTGCGACTGGCGCCGGCACCAGACACTCCAGGAGTCACCGTGACGCAGCAGTTGCCGCAGATCCCGTCGGCGGAGCCCGAGCTGGCGGGTGTCCGCAACTTCCGCGACGTGGGCGGGCTGCCCACTGCGGACGGCCGACAGGTGCGGTACGGGCGGCTCTTCCGCAGCGGTCACCTCGCGCATGCCACCGCCGAGGACGCCTCGTTCCTCGGCGGCCTCGGGCTGCACACGGTCTTCGACTTCCGCAATGCCGCCGACCACAAGCTCGACGGGCTGGACGTGGAGCTGCCCGGCGTACGGAATGTGAGCATCCCGCTCTCCGACCCGGCGGACGGCTCGGAGTTCTGGCACATGGTCCGCAACGGCGATGTCGAGCAGCTGCGCTCGATCCTCGGCGACGGCAAGGGCACGAACCGCATGGTCGCCTCGTACCGCTCGATCATCCGGGACCGCACCGCCGAGCACAGCCGGGTACTGCACGCCCTGGCCGAGGACAGCGTTCCCGCCCTGATGCACTGCGCGGCGGGCAAGGACCGGGCCGGGCTGTCGATCGCGGTGTCGCTGCTCGCCGTCGGCGTCGAGCGCGAGGCCATCGAGGCCGACTACCTGAAGTCCAACGACGCCCACCGCCGCTACAAGGTGCGGCGCAGCGACACCTCGGCGGACGGCATGTCCGCCGAGGTGATGGAACTGCTGAACCCGCTCTTCGGCGCCCACGCCGAATACCTCGCCGCGGCCTTCGCCACCATCGAGGAGACCTGGGGCAACACGGACCGTTACTTCTCCGAGGGCCTGAAGCTCGCCCCCGAGACCCGGGAACGGCTGCGCGCCCGGCTCCTGGACTAGGGCGGACGGTCCAGGTCAGCCCTTGCCGGCCACCGCGAAGAGCAGGTAGAGGAAGGCCGCGAAGATGTGTCCGGCAATGAGGTAGGCGAACAGCCTGATCACCACGCCGCGCGGAAACTTCCGCTCCTGGGCCTCGTAGTTCTTCTTGGACCCCAGCGGGTCGAAGTTCTCTGAATCGGACATGACGGTCCTCTCTGGCGACCGGAGGAACCGGTCTCAGCGACGGTGGATGCCGCTGCCGAGGCACAGCTCGGCGGCGGGGCTCTGCATCAGGGTGTGGACGAAGAGCAGCTCGGCACCGTCGCGGTCGACGGCCGTGATCCGGTGCGGGGTGAGCGAGTCGAAGTGTGCGCTGTCGCCGGGCGCGAGGTCGTGCACGGTGTCCCCGAGCCAGACCCGGAGGTGCCCGGCGAGCACGTACAGCCATTCCTCTCCGGGATGGACGCGCACGAGGTCGCCCTGGGCGCCGTGCGGGACGCGGACGCGGAGCGCCTGCATGGCCCGGCCGGAGCCACCGGCCTGCTGGTACATCCAGCCGTCCGCCTCGGCTCCCTCGAACTTCCCGCCGCGGATGATCGCGTCACGTTCGGGGGGTGTCTCGCCGAGCAGTTCGGAGACCGTCGTACCGTAGATCCTGGCAAGACCGAGGAGCATCGGCAGCGAGGGCTGGCGACGGCCGGTTTCGAGCCGGGAGAGATGGGCGGGCGAGAGCCCCGCCCGCTGAGCGGCGGTCTCCAGGGTGAGACCACGGCTCCGGCGCAGATCGCGCAGGCGTGGCGCGATTCCGGGCAGCTCGTCGGCCGCCCCTCCGTCTGGAGGATTCATGTACCCATTGGGCCAGGAGCCTGCCTGAGAGGCAAATTTCTTGCCTCTCAGGCAAAACCCTCAGGATCGACGGCTCTCCGGGATCAGCGGTTGGCGACCGCCTGCTTCACCAGTGTCCTGCCGAAGTCCCACATCAGTCCGCCGCCGCTGTGCGCGTCGTCCATCACCGCGGTGAACGCCGTGACGAACCGGTCGACGTCCGCCTCGTCGATCACCAGCGGCGGAATCAGCTTGATCACTTCCAGGTGGTCGCCCGAGACCTGGGTGAGGATGCGGTGCTTCTGGAGCAGCGGCACCACCACCATCTGCGCGAAGAGCCCCTTGCGGGCCGCCTGGAGCATGGTCCAGCGGCTGCGCAGCTTGAGGGACGACGGCCGGCCGAACTCGATGCCGATCATCAGCCCCCGCCCTCGCACCTCGTGCAGCAGCTCGTAGCGGTCGACCAGCGCGGTCAGCCGGTCGCGCAGCAGATCACCGGTGCGTCGCGCATGCGCGACGGTCTCCTCGTCCTCCATCACCGCGAGGACCGCGAGCCCGGCCGCCATCGCCTGGGCGTTGGAGCCGAAGCTCGCGGAGTGCACCAGGACCCGGTCCATCGACGAGTAGACGCGGCGGAAGATCCAGTCCTTGCCCAGGGTCGCCCCGACCGGCACATAGCCGCCGGAGAGGGCCTTGGCGACACAGACCAGATCGGGCTCGACGCCCTCCTCGTGCTGGTACGCGTAGAAGTCGCCGGTGCGGCCCAGGCCGGTCTGCACCTCGTCGGCGATGAGCAGGGCCTTGTGCTTGTGCAGCAGCTCCTGCGCCTCCCGCAGGAAGCCGGGCGGAGCGGTGTGCACGCCCTTGCCCTGGATCGGCTCGACGACCAGCGCCGCCACGTCGCCGCGCTTCAGCTCGCGCCGCAGGGCGTCGAGATCGCCGAGCGCGATGGCGGTGTCCGGCAGCAGGGGCGCGAAGCCGTCCCGGAAGCCGTCCTCGCCGTTGACCGAGAGGGAGCCGGTGGTCAGCCCGTGGAAGGCGTGGGTGCAGTAGAGGATCCTGGGCCGCCCGGTGGCGTAGCGGGCGAACTTCAGGGCCGTCTCGACCGCTTCTGTGCCGCTGTTGCCGAAGAAGACCCGGTCCAGGTGCGGGCTCTGCGCGAGCAGCCGCTCGGCCAGCAGTCCCGGCAGCGGCTGGCAGTCGAAGCGGGTGAGGTCGGCGAGCGAGGCGTCCAGTACGTCGTGCAGCGCCTTGCGTACGACGGGGTGGTGCCGGCCCAGGCCCATCACCCCGAATCCGGCGAGCATGTCGAGGTAGTCGTTGCCGTCCGCGTCCCAGAAGTGTGCGCCCTCGGCCCGTTCGTAGACCTTGTCGAAGCCGATGGTGTGGAGCATCCGGGGGAGCTGGTGATTGAGGTGCCTGGCGTGCAGCTCGTAGCGTTCGGCGCCGCGCTCCGCGAGGAGCCGCGCCAGGTCGAAGCCCTTGGGCCCGTTGTCCTTCATGCCCCGCTCTCCTCGGTCCTTGTCGCCGCCTCCTTGGCGGCCAGTGCGGCACTGATCCGGCCGGCGATCTCGACCGGGGTGAGCCCGATGTCCGCCAGCACCTCGGCACGCTTGCCGTGCTCCAGGAACTGCTCGGGGATGCCGAAGGTGCGCAGCGGTATGTCGACGCCGGCGTCCCTCAGCGCCTGCCCCACCGCCGAGCCGACGCCACCCGCCCGGCTGTTGTCCTCGACGACGGCGACCAGCCGGTGCCGTCCGGCGAGCGGCGGCAGTGCCTCGTCGACCGGCTTGACCCAGCGGGGGTCGACGACGGTGCAGCGGACGCCGGCCCCGGCCAGCAGATCGGCGGCCTTCAGACAGACCGGGGCGAGTACGCCGACGGCCACGAGCAGCACATCGGGGTCCTCCGTGCGGTGCAGCACGTCCATGGAGCCGATCCGGCCGACCGCCGGGACCGGCTCCCCCACCGACTCCTTGGGGAAGCGGATCACGGTGGGCGCGTCGTCGACGTCGACGGCCTCGCGGAGCTGGGCCCGGAGTTGGCCGGCGTCGCGCGGGGCGGCGATCCGCAGCCCGGGGACGACCTGGAGCACGGACATGTCCCACATGCCGTTGTGCGAGGGCCCGTCGGGTCCGGTGACCCCGGCCCGGTCGAGGACGAAGGTCACCCCGCACCGATGCAGCGCGACATCCATCAGCAGCTGGTCGAAGGCCCGGTTGAGGAAGGTGGCGTAGACGGCGACGACCGGGTGCAGGCCGCCGGTGGCCAGTCCGGCCGCGGACACGGCGGCGTGCTGCTCGGCGATGCCGACGTCCCAGACCCGGTCGGGGAACGCCTCGGCGAACTTCGTCAGCCCGACGGGGTGCAGCATCGCCGCCGTGATCGCCACGACGTCCGGCCGCTCCGCGCCGATCCTGGCGATCTCGTCGCCGAACACCGATGTCCACGAGGGCCCGCCGGCCGGGAAGAGCGGTGCACAGGTCAACGGGTCCATCGCGCCGACGGTGTGGAAGCGGTCGGCCTCGTCCCGGAGCGCGGGCGGGTAGCCGCGGCCCTTCTCGGTGAGGCAGTGCACCAGCACCGGGCCGTGGAAGCGTTTCGCCCGGTGCAGGGCGGATTCGACGGCCGCGATGTCATGACCGTCGATCGGCCCCAGGTACTTGAGCCCGAGGTCCTCGAACATGCCCTGCGGGGCGAAGGCGTCCTTGAACCCCTTCTTCGCGCCGTGCAGCGACTCGTACAGCGGCTGTCCGATGACGGGTGTCTGCCGGAGCACGTCCTTGCCCCAGGAGAGGAAGCGCTCGTAGCCGTCGGTGGTACGGAGGGTGGCGAGGTGATCGGCGAGGCCGCCGATCGTGGGGCCGTACGAGCGCTCGTTGTCGTTCACCACGATGATCAGCGGGCGGTCCTTCGCGGCGGCGATGTTGTTGAGCGCCTCCCAGGCCATCCCGCCGGTGAGGGCCCCGTCGCCGATGACGGCCACGACGTGGTCGCTCCGTTCCAGCACCTGGTGGGCCTTGGCGAGGCCGTCGGCCCAGCCGAGCACGGTCGAGGCGTGCGAGTTCTCGATGACGTCGTGCGCGGACTCCTCGCGGGACGGATAGCCGGACAGGCCCCCCTTGCCGCGCAGCTTGGAGAAGTCCTGCCGTCCGGTGAGCAGTTTGTGCACATAGCTCTGGTGGCCGGTGTCCCAGAGGATGCGGTCCACGGGCGAGTCGAAGGCCCGGTGCAGGGCGATGGAGAGCTCCACCACCCCGAGGTTGGGCCCCAGATGACCGCCGGTCCTGGCCACCGCCCGAATGAGGAACTGCCTGATGTCCCGGGCGAGTTCGTCGAGTTGTGCTTCGCTCAGCGCCTTGAGATCGTGCGGCCCCCGGATGCTCTCCAGAATCGTCACGCTCGGGCCCCCTCTCTGGTTCTGTTTCAGCTCACGGTGACGGTGGGAGCCCCCGACGGCGTACCCGGCGCGTCCGTGCCCTCGGCGATCTTCAGGGCTTCCTCGATCAGCGTCTCGACGATCTTCGACTCGGGCACCGTCCTGATGACCTCGCCCTTCACGAAGATCTGCCCCTTGCCGTTACCGGACGCGACACCCAGGTCCGCCTCACGGGCCTCGCCCGGACCATTGACGACA
>NZ_JBHXTM010000014.1:129168-175241 GCF_042677325.1 Streptomyces sp. NPDC127117 | reverse complement strand
CGGCCCGGCCGCGCCCCCCGAACGCGCCTTCCCAGGGCACCGACGTGGGTCAGGACTCCGACGCCCGCCATTCCTCCGCGTAGTTGTTGAAGATCTCCCGCAGGTGATGCCCGATCTTCAGGTAGTCCAGGTCGTCGAGGTTGGCGAGAGAGACGCGGACCGACCACTCCGGGCCCTCGAAGCCGCCTCCGTTGAGCAGTACCACACCTGTCTGCTGGGCGAGGCGGAACAGCGGGTCGATGGGCTCGTAGTTCTTGTCGAGGAAGGCCGCGAACGACTCGCCGTGTTCGAGCTGGGCCTGTGCCATCAGGTCCAGCTCGATGTAGTAGCCGGCGCGGTGCGGGTCGTTGGCGATCTTCATCCGGGCGCCCTCCAGGAGGAGCTGGAGGCGCTGCTGGACGATGGCACGGATCCGTTCCTTGTATGCCTGGCCCTCGTCGAGCATGTCGAAGAGGGAGAACAGGCCGAGCATGACCTGCTGGGGGAGCGAGAGGCCCGCAGTGTGGTTGAGCGCGACCTGGCGGGAGTCGGCGACCAGCCGGTCGATGAACCTGATCTTCTCCGGCTCCAGGCTCAGTGTTTCGTACCGCCTGCTCAGGCCGTCCTTCTCCGCCTGCGGCAGGGCGGCGATCTGCTCGTCGATGACATTGTCGTCGTGCAGTCCGATGACGCCGAGTCGCCAGCCCGTGCAGCCGTAGTGCTTCGAGTACGAGTAGACGAGGAGGGTGTTGCGGGGCAGGTCGGCGGCCAGGGACCGGAAGCCGTCCACGAACGTTCCGTACACGTCGTCCGTGACGATGAGCAGGTTCGGGTTCTTCGTCGCGACGATGTCCTTGATCTGGTCCGCGACCCGCTGGCTGAGCGCCAGGGAGGGCGGGTTGGAGGGGTTGACCAGGCAGACCAGCTTGATGTCCGGGTCCGCGAGCTTGTCGATCTCCTCGGTCGGGTAGCGCCACTCGCGTACGCCCGCCTCGGCGAACATGTTGGCCTCCACGTACGTCACGTCGAACTCGTACGTGTCCAGCTCGGGAATCTCGATGTACGGGGTGAACACGGGAACCATCAACGCGATCCTGTCGCCCTTGTGCAGGATCCCGTTCTTCATGAGCGAGTCGAAGATGTAGCACATGGCGGCGGTGCCGCCCTCGGTCGCGAAGTACGAGAAGTCCCCGGCCGGCGGCTCCTTGGCGAACAGCTCGTCCGCGATGTAGCCGCGGACGATCTCCTGGGTGTGGTGCAGGATGCGGTCCGGCACCGGATAGTTGTCGCCGACCGAGCTGTCGGTCAGTTCGTGGACGAAGGCGTCCCGGTCGAAGCCGAAGCGCGAAACAGCCAACTCCACGCACTTCTGCAGGAGTTCGATTCCGGGCAGATCGGGGTGCTGCCGTACGAATGCGTCGAAGCGGTCGCCGGAACCCACCGGCTCCGGCATGCCGCCGAGGTTGTCGGCCGTCCACACCCGGCGGGACTCGGTGATCGCGAAATAGCCGAGTGCGCAGAACGCCTCGCGGGGCCCGGTGGCGACCCAGTTCGGGTTGCCGCGGCCCGCGTTGAGCATCTGGACGCTCGACTTTTCCTTCTGGCCGGGCTTGTCGGCCTGCGCTTCCTCGGCGAGTTCGATGAAGACGTTCTTCAGCTCGAAGGGGGAGAGCCGGGAGTAGTGCCGGATCTGCTCGCGGGTCAGGTTCGTCCTGTGCATGGTGTTTTCCTTACGTCCTTGTGTCCGTGAGTGGCGCTCAGTGGTGGAGGAGGACGATCACGGCGCCCCAGATGGTCAGCAGTACGTTTCCGACGGCGTACGGGATCGTGTAGCCGAGCGTGGGAACCTGGGATCTGGACGCCTCATTGATCGCGCCGATCGCGGCTGTGGTGGTCTGGCCGCCCGCGAGGACGCCCATCAGGATCGGGAAGCGGATCTTCTGGATGTGGTGACCGACGAGGAACCCCACGATCAGGGGTACCACCGTGGCCACCGCACCGAAGATCAACAGGCCCCAACCCGCCGTGGAGAGACCGGAGGTGAAGCTCGGCCCGGCATTGATGCCGACGACCGCGACGAACAGGCACAGGCCGAGGGTGTCCATGAACCACTGGGCACCGGGCGGCACATTGCCGTACGTGGGGTACTTGCCGCGGATCCAGCCGAAGACCAGGCCCATGATGAGCGCGCCACCGGAGGTGGACAGCGAGATCGGGACGCCGCCCGCGGTCAGCGCGGGGATGCCGATGCAGCCGCCGAGGAAGATGCCCAGGCCGACCCAGATCATGTCGGTGGCGAAGGACGTCGGGACCGGCTTGCCGATCGCCCGGCCCGCCGGGTCCACGAGCCGCTTCGGGCCGGTGAGGATCAGTGTGTCGCCGCGCTCGATCTTCGTGGACAGGCGGTACGGGAAGTCCGCCCCCGACCGGTAGATCTTGTCGATGTAGACGCCCACCATGAAGGGTTCCTTGCGCAACTCGGCCACCGACTTGCCGAGTTGCGCCCTCTCGGAAGCGACCACGTGCAGCGTCTCGGTCTGGTAGCCGAGCAGTTCGACGTCGTCGGTCTCCGCACCGAGGTGGGTACGGGCGTCGAAGTCGACGAGCGAGCCGCGCAGCGCGCTGAGCGCCACCACGTCGCTCTCGCGCAGCACCGTCTGCTGGGTGTGGTCGAGGACCACGCCGTCACGGCGCACCCGCGTGATGTAGATGCGGTGGCCGAGTTCCTGCTGTTGCTGCTCGAAGTCGTCGATGGTCCGGCCGACGATGTCGGGGCGCTGGATCGTGTACGCCCGCAGCACCACCTCGTAGTAGCCCTCGTGGAGGTCGGGGTCGTCCTCCGGGGCGTCCAACTCCTTCGCGAGCGCGGCCGATTCGGCGGCGAGGTCCTTGCGGTAGAGCTTCGGCAGTACGTTCGCCAGGAGCATCGCGCACAGGATCGTGCCGAGCGGATACGTCACCGCGTAGCCGATCGCGACGAGGTTCTCCTCGGTCTTGGCCTGTCCGGAGGAGAGCCCCGGCAGATTGCCGATGGCGTCCTGTGCGACACCGATCACCGCGGACTGGGTGAGAGCGCCGCCGAGCAGGCCGGCGCTGAGGCCGGGTCCGTAACCGAGCACGGCCGCGAAGCCCCAGCAGACCAGCAGGCCGGTGACGCAGACGACGACGGCATTGACGACCTGCGGCAGGCCGTCCTTCTTCAGGCCGCGGAAAAACTGCGGGCCCACCTTGTAGCCGAGCGCGAACAGGAACATCGTGAAGAACAGATTCTTCACCGTTCCGTCGATGGTGACCTTGAACTGGGCACCGAGCAGCAGCCCCGCCACCAGACAGCCGGTGACGGCGCCCAGCGCGATGGCCCGGTAACGCAGCTTCCCGAAGAGGAAGCCGATCGCCACTGTGAGGAAGACCAGCAGCTCGGGGTGGGGCTGGAAGATGTTGCGATTGAGGAAATCGATCATTTCCCTGGGCTCTCCGATCTCTCAGGAACCGAGGATGCCGACGAGCACCGGGCCGGTCAGAGGCAGCAGGAAGTTCGAGAGGGCGTAGGTGATGGTGTAGCCGAGCATCGGCACCGATGACTGCGCCACCTGGGTGACGGCGGTGATCGCGGGCGTGGAGCACTGCTGGCCCGCGATGGCACCGATGAGGAGCGGCTTCTCGATGCGGAGGAGCTTGAGACCGACGACGAGCGAGATCGTCGCGGGGATCAGCACCATGGCGATCCCGGCGAACGGCAGCAGCGCCCCGTACTGCTTGAGCAGTGGCCATGCCTGCGGTCCCGACACCAGACCGGTGCAGGCGATGAAGACCGCGAGCCCCATGTCCTTGATGGTGGCGGCGGCCTGCGGCGGGAACGCCCCGAAGGTCTGGCTGCGCGAGCGGAACCAGCCGAAGAGCAGACCCGAGACGAGACACCCGCCACCGGTGCCGAGGGACAGCGGTACGTCGCCGAACTTCACCACGACCTGTCCGAGCAGCGAACCGGCCGCGATGCCGAGCCCGAGGTAGATGAAGTCGGTGGCGTCGTTCTTGACCACGGAGCCGAGCTTCGCGACCAGTCTGCTGAGGCCCGAGCGGGCACCCACCAGGGTCAGCACGTCACCGCGGTGCACGACCGTGTCGCCGTTCGCGGGCAGTTCCTGGCCGGTGCGCGTGACGTCGGTGACGTACACGCCTGCCGAGAGGAACTCGGGATTCTCGCGCTGGATCTGGTCGATCGTCTTGCCGTCGTTGGACTTGCGGGTGATCGACACCTGCTCGGTCGCGAGAGGGGAATCGAGGCCGGGGACGCCCGGTGTCTCCGGGCCGATGAGCCGCCCCGCCTCGATGGTCTGTGCGCGTCGGCCGACCACGAGGACCAGGTCGGAGAGGGTGAGCCGGAGGTCGGGTGAGGGTGTGAGGACCTTGCTGCCGCGCTTGACGGACTCGATGGTGATCCGCTCGTCGAGGGCGGACTCAAGGTCTCCCACGGTACGGCCGTCGGCGGTGGTCACCAGATACGTACGGCCCACCATGGTCGGCAGGGCAGGGCGCTCGTCCGACGCCAGGGTGCCGCTGCTGCGGGTGCGCTCCCACAGTTCCCGGGCGGCGTCGCGCAGGTTGATGCGCAGCATCATCGGCATGATCTGGCTCGTGTAGAGGACGATCGTGATCAGGCCGAAGAGGTAGCAGACCGTGTACGCGGTGGCGACGTTGCCCTGGTACTCGGAGACCTGCTGGGCGGTCAGGCCACTCAGTTTGCCGATGGACTCGGTGGCCGTACCGACCACGGCGGACTCGGTGGCGGCACCGGCCAGGATGCCGGAGGCGGTGCCGACATCGAGGTCGAACCACTTGGCGAGGCCGAAGGCGATGCCGAGGGCACAGACCAGTTCGATCCCGCACAGTACGAAGAAGCGCAGGCTCTTCCTGTTGAGGTTGCGGAAGAACTGAGGCCCGGCCATGTAGCCGAGGGCGAAGATGAACAGCGCGAAGAACACGGTCTTCACGTCGTCGGAGACGTGGGCCTTGGTCCAGGCGCCGAGGAGCAGGGACACGATGAGCGTTCCGCAGATGCCGCCCAGTGTCAGCGGCCCGACACGCAGCTTCCCGAGGAGGTAGCCGAGCGCGAGGCTCACGAACAGGACGAGCTCGGGGTGGTCCTTGAGTACTCCCACGGCGGCTCAGCGAATCTCGTCTAAAGAAATATGGGGCATGGCTGGACAATAAGTGACGATGCGTGGCATCGCCATGCGGCGCACGTGACAGTCGCCGCGGCGTGTTCGGCCGCACCACGGTGAACGGGTCTGCACGCAACCTTCCGAGGACGACCGCTTGTCCAACGGCTCTGATAGGTTCCATTCCTTGATCCGCCGGTGATGGCCTGAATCCACCGGTGGTACTGGGGGAGGGGACTCCGTGGGCCGGGTGCCGTCGAGGTGGCGCAAGCCGCTGTTCATCGGGCTGCCGTTCGTGTTGCTGGTCACCGGGGCGGTGTTCTTCCTGGGCACCGACCGTTCGGACGGCAGCGGTCATTCGGCGGCGAACCGGGCGCAGCTGAAGCGCGCCTGCGCGGGATTGCTGCCGTACGAGGAGCTGCGGGGACTCGTGCCCGACGATGTCGCCGGCACGGTGAGTCAGTACGGCACCATGCTCGACCCCGATGAGGACAGCCACTCACTGGTGAACTGCTCCATCACCTGGCCCGGGCACGGATCGGTGCGGGTGCGGGCCGTCGCGCTCATCTCGCGGCTGCCGATGACGGTGCGGGCCGAGGACATCCTGCCCGGCGCCGACGAGTTGGGGTACGAGGCGCCCGGCATCACCGGCAGGGTGGACAAGGGCGGGCGGATGTGGGTCGTCGCCGAGTGCCCCGATGGGCTGGAGGGGCGGGTCCGCGAGGTGTCCGGGATGTACGTCACGGCGGCGGTCGATCTGCCCGTTCCCGGCAAGGGGAAGCCGGCCGCGTATCTGCCGGACTTCCGCACCGCCGTGCAGGTCGCCAACGGGATCACCGCCGCCCAGAAATGCGGCGGCACCCCGCTGGAGTTGCCCACGCGGGTCCTCGACACGTACGAGGCCCATGTCAGCAAGGACGCGGACGGGGGCAACATGAAGGTCGTGGGGATCGACGAGCCGGGCCGGGGCGTGAAGAAGTGCCGTGGGCTCGGCAGGCGTGCGGGCTTCCCCGGCAAGTGGACCGCCGCCGGTGATCTGCAGGACTCACGGCTGCTGAGCGTCTGCAGTGCCACCGTCCTGGACCGCGAGGACCCGATGGACACCGATCCGGCACCACCCGACGGCGCGGTCGTCGAGGTCACCGCGGCGAGTTGGGCCGGGCCGCTCAGCGAGTCGGCCGACGCCCAGTATTACCGCTCCGGTGACAACGTCGCATTCCGCGCAGGGGTACGGACCAGAGCCATCCCGGAGTCGGAGCCGCACGAACTCGCCCTGTGGGCACGGTCGGAGTGCGCCGCGGGCAGCGCATACCACCGTGTCACCGTCCGCACGGAGACCTCCAGCGTCGATGAGTACACACTCAGTGAGGCGGAACGGACCAAGTTCTCCAAGGACGCCCGCGAGCTGATGGACAGCTATCTCGCCGACCCCGACGGCTGGCCCGGGCAGCAGCGGTGCCATGGCAGCAGGATCCTCGGAGAGGTGGAGGGATGGCGGTGAGGCGGATCGTCCTGCGGTCCGTCGTGGCCCTGGTCGCAGCGGCTGCTGCTGTCGCCGGATATCTCCTGGTGCACGGCGACTTCCAGCGCTGGAGCGACGACTCGGCGCTCGACGGGGCCTGCGACGGATTGCTCGACCGGAACGCGGTGCGCGGCGTCCTCGGGCCGGGAGCCGTCGAGGTCGAGGACGGAACAAGCGGCGCGGGCGTCGTGGGCTGCGAGGTGAATGTCCACGACGGCGGCACCGTCGAGATCCGCATCCTCGACACGGCACAGGTCGGACGGGGCCCGGACTCCCTTTACACGGGCTCGCCCGGTGCCCTCCCCGTGCCGGTCGGCCACGGATGGACGGGGCTCTTCGGGGCGGATCCGGGCCACTTCGGATGGGGAGACCCCTTCGAGGACGACTACGAGAAGGTGACCACGACCCTGGTTCTCCCGTGCACAGGGGAAAGCAGTGCCAAGGGCCTGTTCGTCAGTGTCGAGGCATCCGTCGGCAGGACACTGGACAACCCGGCCGAAAGGCCGGGGTTCGCCAGGATCGCCACCTCCACCGCGGCCAGGGCCTCGGAGGCCCGGCAGTGCGGCAGGCTCGGGAGACCCGTCACGAGCCTCGGCCTGCCGGTGAACGACGACGAGTACGAGCCGCTCGGCACGGCGGACGGAACCTGCTCCGGCATACCCGCCGGCCGCGGTACGGCGATCGCCACCGAAACCGCCCGAGGGGGCGCCCCGCACGAAACGTGCCGGCTCGCTGACGCGGACCGCAGGAAACGCTACGTACTCGAAGCGGACTACGGCCCTTACGCGCGAGAGCGGCTGCTCCGCTACGAGGAGGGGCCCATGGAGGACATACCGAACGGCGACACACCCGCGCACGACCGCGACCGTGACGGCCGGATGAGCTGGACGACGGCCAAGTGTTCCGACGGCGTGGCCCTGTTCACCCTGCGGCCCACGTCCGAGGCGGGCGAGAGGCGCGAGTACCCCGGAAGCGACGCGGACCTCGCCTACGAACGTGCCGCACTCCGGGCCTTCGCCGAGCGCTCGGCGAAATCCCATGGATGCGCCGCGCCGGCCACCTCCTGACGCAACCCCGGGCGTGCGGCCGTCGCCCGGGCCACCGGTCTCACAACCCGGTGACCTTGGCGCTCGCCGACAGTTCGTAGGCCAGGGTGACGGTGCGGTGGCTGCCGGGCGGGAGGGGGATGTCCCAGCGGGCGATGCCCTCGGTGTCGACCGTGTCGGGGGCCGGGGAGCAGGAGTTCTTGTGCAGCCGGACCTCCACCGCCGAGACCTCGGAGACCGGGATCCGCTCCCGGAGGACGACCACCCGCTCGTCGTGCTCGCCGGGCGCGGAGAACCGGGACAGGTGCAGCCGGACCGTGCGGGTGACCACGGTCCGCTGGGTGATCCCGGTGGAGTCGCGGGACTCCTCGGACCGCCGCACCACCCGGTAGTCGTCGCAGCTGCCGAAGGCCAGTTCGGCGGGGGCGCCGGGGGCGGTGAAGTCCAGTGTGCCGCGGCCGCTGAATCCGCTGCCGCGGACCAGGTCGACGGGCCCGGCGAGCAGTGCGTGTCCGGAGCCGTTGTCGAACCGCACCACCTGGGTGACCAACGGGGACAACTCCGGTGAGCAGGCGTACTCACTGCGCGCGGCCGTGGTGAACGCGGAGAGCGGCACCCGGTGGGCGCGGCCGTCACCGGGCACCGAGACCGGTGCGGGGGTTCTCAGCACGCGTGCCTCGCCGCCGTCGTCCACCCCGGGCAGACCGAGCACCGCGGCCGGGCCGAGGTCCGCGATCTCCTCCTCGCGCAGTTCGACGTCGACCGTACGGCGCTCCGCCGCGGAGCGGTCCTTGAGCGCAAGCCGGTCCTCGCCCAGCCGTGGCGGATCGGTGGCCAGCGCCGAGCGGGCCGTGGACAGGGTCAGCCGTACGTCCGACCAGTCCTCCCCGGTGCGCTGCCAGACCATCGCGTCGGTCTCCAGCGTCAGCGAGTCCCCGTCCAGCACGGCCCGGTAGGCCGGCCGCCACAACGCACACGGGGTGAGGTGGCTCAGACGCAGCCCGACCGGCCCCGCCGCCGCGCTCTCCACGGTCAGCTCGACATGGCCGACCAGCTCGGCGGGCTCCTCCTCGGCGAGCTGCATGGCCCGCCGGGCCTCCCCGAGTTCGACAGCGATGTCGGACAACCGTGCTTCCACGGCGCGGAGTTGCTCACTGTGTGCGTCGCGCTCCTGGTCCACCCGGTCCAGCTCTCGGGCCCAGCGGTGCTGTTCGGTCTCCCCGGAGCCGGCGCCCTCACCGATCTCCCGCAGTACATCGGCGGCGAGGCGGCCGAGCAGGTCGAGGCGGGCCTTCAGCCGGTCGCGCCGCTGCCCCAGGAGCAGCTGCTCCTCTTCGAGGCCGTGTACGCGGTGGCGCAGGGCGGAGTCGTCCTCGGTGGGCGGCAGCGGCGCGCGCGGTGTCCAGCTGCGGACGATCCGTACGTCGAGCACCGTCGCGGGGTGTTCGGCGGTCAGTTCGGCATGGAGGGTCCGGTCGACGGCCAGCGCGCTGACCGGACCGAGACGCAGCCGCTGGATGCCGGACTCCAGGTCGAGCACGACGGAGCGTTCGACGTGGGCGCGGTCCTCCAGGCAGGTGACGGCGGTGACGGGGAGAGCGATCGGCTGCTGGGCCGTGGACATGGTGTGTGTCAGCTCCTGCGGTTGCCGCCGACCAGGGCCTTGCCGGTCGGGATGCGGATCTCGAAACCGCCGTCGAGGGCGGCGGTGGCGCCTGCGGGCAGGTCCAGCCGCCAGAGACGGGTGCCCGGTGAGTGCCGGTCGGGGCCCGCGCCTTCGTCGGGGGCCGTCCAGTCGGCCCGTTCCTCGATCCGGACGTCCGGATCGGAGGTGACCGGCACCCGCTCGCGGACCTCCACCATGACGGGCCTCGCGAGCCGGTTGGCCAGCTCCACGCGGACGCGGTGGTCGAGCACGGTGGTGTTGTTGCGCAGGCCCGAGGTCGACTCGTTCACGTTCGTACGGTGGGTGACCCGGATGCCCTCGGCCGGCCCGAGCCCGACCCGGCGGACCCCGCCGGGGGCGAGCGTGGGCAGTGCGGTGGTCAGCAGGAAGTCGTCGTCGACGGTGATCTCCACCGGGCCGGCCAGCAGCGCCTGACCGGTGGAGTTGGAGAGCACCAACGTCGCGTACACGGTCTGCTCCACGGACGGCACACAGAGGTACTCGGTACGCAGACCGACCGGGATCTCGCCGACGGTGACGGTGTGCCAGGTGCCGTCCGACGGGATGTCGGCGCGGGCGGCGGCATCGAAGCGGTGATCGAAGGAGCCCGCCGACTCCCGGGGTCGCACGGCCCGTCCGGGCAACGGCAGCGCGGCCACCGCCTCGGCGCGGCGGCGGTACTCGGCCGCCACCGGGTCGTAGGGCGAGCCGGGAAACAGCCGGCCCCTGCGCCCGCCGGTCTCCTCGGGGCCGCACAGGACGAGGTCGGCATAGTCGAGCTCGGCGCCGCTCGGCCGCGGCGGACCGGCTGCCGGTACCGGAGGGGGCGGCGGCACGGCCCCGGCGGGAGCCGCGGGCATCATGGTGCCGGGCGCACCCGCGAAGGAGCCACCGGCACGCCGCATGTGGTGCGGCCCGGCCGGTTGAGCGGGCGCGGGCATCCCGCCGCCGAAGGTCTCCGGTGGGACGCCGCCGGGCACCGGGAACGCACCCGGCGGAGCACCGTAACCCTGTGGTACGGGCGGGGGAGGCGGCGGTGGCGGTGGTGGCGGTGGCAGAGCGGGCTCGGACGCGGCAGCCGCGAGGGCGTAGCCGGCTCCGGGAGCCGCGGGCGAGGCGGTCGGGGCGGGGCCGGGGCCGGCCGAGTCGAACCCGGTGAACAGATCGACGAGCCCGGCCGGGGGCTCGCGCCAGCCGGAGGGCGCGGGGGCGGGCTGACCGCGACCGATCCGGATCGAGCGGAGCCTCGGCAGGTCGGTACGGCGCCGGAGATCGGCGGTGGCCAGAGCGATGCGTACGCCGGTCCAGTCCTCGCCGGTCCGCTGGGCGACCGAGGCGCGCAGTACCAGACGGCCGCTGCCGTCCCCCTGACGGTAGGTCAGGCGGTAGGCCGGCGCCCAGACGGCGCCCGGCACCCCGTACTCCAGCTCCACTTCCGCTTCGCCGGCGCCGTCGAGGGTCAGTACCGCGCAGACCGTGGTCTCCACATGTGCCGACGGTGCGTCGGTGGAGGCGCGGGCGAGCTTGTCGTCGACGATGTTCAGCTCGTGCTCGACGTTGCGCAGCGCCTCCTCCAACTCGACGAGGCGCTCGTGCAGTCCCGCCAGCCGCTCGTCGACGAAGTCGGCGAGTTCCAGCCAGGCGTCTACCGGGGTGCGGCGGTGCGGGTCCTCGCGTTTGCGGGCGGGCGGGACGGGGTGGAGGGCCCTGACCTCCTCTATCAGGCTCAGCTGCCGGTCCCGGCGCCCCTGCGCCGCCGCGTGCTCGTCGCTCAGCCGCTTCGCCTCGCGTCGCAACTCATCGGACGCACGCGTCCCGGCCGGCTCGGCCTCGACCTCCACCCGGGCCTCGGTGACGCGAACCCCCGAGGCGCCGAGTACCCGGGCCCGCAGCGAGCCCGGGTCCAGTGAACGGGGCAGCCCCGTCACCCGCACCCGGCCGTCGGGCGGCACACTGCCCCGGGCCAGGCGCCGGCAGACCGCGCCCTGCGCGTACACCACGACCGAATCGAGAGTCGACCCCCACCGCCGTGCCGCCTCATCCGTCATGTGCTCCGCCCCCCGCCGTGTCCATGCTGAGCGCAGCTTACGCCCGGGGGGTCCGCGTGTCCGCGTCACATCGGGAGGACGGCGATCAGTTCCCTTCGAGTACGGCTCGGGTGCTCGTGACGACGGCGCATCTGCCCGCCGCCCAGCGCAGCGCCATCGCATGGTCCCCGGCGGAGAAGTCGGCCACCGCATCGGCCACCACGAAGGCCTGGATGTCCTGCATCCACGCGTCGCACGCGGTCATGAGAACGCCGATGTGGGCGTAGACGCCGGTGACGACGATCTGGTCGCGGCCCTGTTCGCGGAGGCGTTCCAGGAGGTCGGTGCGGACGAAGCCGCTGTACTTCCACTTGGTGAGCACCGCGTCGCCCTCGTCGGGTGCGACGGCCTCCGCGATGGCGGCGGCGTGCGGATCGGCAGGCAGACCCGGGCCCCAGAAGTCCTGTTGCAGTCCGCGCTCGTCCGGGCTCTGGCCGCCGGGCTGCGCGGTGTAGAGCACCGGGATGCCGAGTCGCGCGGCGGTCCTCTTCAACTCCGCCACATTTGCGAGCAGTTCGGGAATGGGAGAGGACGAGCGGTCGTAGGCGGAAAGGAAGTAGTTCTGCAGATCGTGGACGAGGAGCACCGCTCGTGACGGGTCGACGGTCCACTCGACCCGGTTGGCGGGCAGCTCGTCGGCGGTCGGCATGGGGTACGAGGCGATGGCGGGCAGTGCCATGTTGCGGGGATTCCGTTCAGGGGAGGGGAGTTCGGCGGGTCAGGCCGGTGTGGATGCGGAAGTGCCGTGGGCCGCGGCGGTCCGTAGGGCCTTCTTGGAGATCTTCCCGACGCCGGTCTGCGGGAACGTGTCCACGAACTCGACGCGGTCCGGCACCTTGTACGCGGCCAGATCCCGCTCCCGTACGAACCGTTTGATGTCCACCGGCTTCAGCGGACCCGCGCCCGGGCGCAGGATCACGTACGCGCAGGTGCGTTCGCCCAGGTACGGGTCGGGCTCGGCCACCACGTTGGCGTCGTGGACGAAGGGGTGGGCGAGGATGTGGTTCTCCACCTCCTCGGCGGCGATCTTCTCGCCGCCCCGGTTGATCTGGTCCTTGGCGCGGCCCTCGACGACGATGTGGCCGCTCGGGGTGACCCGGACGACATCGCCCGTGCGGTAGAAACCGTCCTCGGTGAACGAGCGGGCGTTGTGTTCCGGCGCCCGCCAGTAGCCGCGGATCGTGTACGGGCCGCGCGTCAGCAGGTGGCCCGTTCCGCCCGGTGCGACCTCCTGGTCCTCGTCGTCGACGACCAGGATCTCGTCGTCCGGGGAGATGGGCCTTCCCTGGGTGGTGACGATCACCTCGACCGGGTCGTCCAGCCGGGTGTAGTTGACCAGGCCCTCGGCCATGCCGAAGACCTGCTGCAGGGTGCAGCCGAGCGCCGGCCGGACCCGCCGCGCCGCCTCCTCGCTGAACTTGGCGCCACCCACCAGCAGGACGTCCAGGCTGCTGAGGTCGTGCGGGGTGGCGGTGGCCGCCTGGGTCCAGAGCAGGGCCAGTGGCGGGACCAGTCCGGTGAGAGTGACCCGCTCCTGCTCGATCAACGGGAAGGCCACCTCGGGAGAGGGCTGCGGGCACAGCACCACGCGCCCTCCGGCGTAGAGAGTGCCCAGCGAACCGGGTGAGGAGAGCGGAAAGTTGTGGGCAGCCGGCAGTGCGCAGAGGTAGACGCTGTTCTCGTCGACGCCGCAGATCTCGTTGGAGCCGCGGAGCGAGTAGATGTAGTCGTCGTGGGTGCGCGGAATGAGTTTCGGTACGCCGGTGCTGCCGCCGGAGAGCTGGAGGAAGGCCAGATCGTCCGGGCGCGGAGCACCGTATCCGACCGGCTCCTGCGACACGTCGGACAGCGCCTCGAACTCGCCCGGTTCTCCGCGGGCGACGAACACGTGGCGCAGTGCGGGCGCACCGGCCCGGGTGCGCGCCGCCAGTTCGCGGTAGTCGTAGCCGTCGTGTTCCGCCGCGACGACATACGCGACCGCCTCGGTGAACTCGCAGAAGTACGAGATCTCCGTCTCGCGGTGGGCCGGCAGTGCGAAGACGGGCAGCGCGCCGATCCGGAACAGTGCGAAGACGACCTCGAAGAACTCGGCGACATTGGGCAGTTGGACCACCACCCGGTCGCCCTTGGTGATGTTCCGGGCGAGGAGGCCGGCCGCCAGCCGGTCGGCGCGCCGGTCCAGTTCCGCGTAGCTCCACCGGGCTCTGGCGGCGGGGTCGACCACGGCGATCCGGTCCGGGTGCGCCTCGGCGCGTTCCCGGAGCATGGAGCCGAACGTCTCGCCGCGCCACCAGCCCGCGGCCCGGTACCGCTCCGCGAAGTCGGACGGCCAGGTGGGTGCGTCGTGCGGGCTCACAGCTCGGCCCCCACGGCGCTGAGGAAGGTACGGAACTTGGCGGCCGTCTCGGCGGTCTCCGCCTCGGGCACGGACGCCGCCACGATGCCGGCGCCCGCGTAGAGGCGCAGTGTGCGCTCCTCGGCCTCGGCGCAGCGGATCGTGACGACCCACTCGCCGTCGCCCCGGGCGTCGCCCCAGCCCACCATCCCGGTGAAGAAGCCGCGGTCGAACGGCTCGGTCTCCGCGATGATCCGGCGGGCCGTGGTGGTGGGGGTACCGCACACGGCGGGGGTGGGGTGCAGGGCGCAGGCGAGGGCCAGGGCCGAGATGCCGGGGGAGGTGAGCGTGCCGGTGACCGTGGTGGACAGGTGCCACATGGTGGCGGTGCGGATCAGGGTCGGCCGGGCGGGGACGGTCAGCTCCGTGCAGTGCGGGGCCAGGGCCTGGTGGACGGCGTCCACGACGACGGCGTGCTCGTGCAGGTCCTTCGCGGACTCCAGCAGTGCGGCGGCGCGGCGGACGTCCTCGGCGAGGTCGGTGCTGCGCGGGGTGGACCCGGCGAGCGGATTGGCGACCACCTGCTTTCCCCGCCGGGAGACCAGCAGTTCCGGGCTGGCGCCGATGAGGGTGCGTCCGGGCCCGGTGGGCAGGGCGAAGGTGTGGCCGGCGGGGTCGCGGCGGGCCAGACGCTGGAGCATCCCGGGCAGGTCGAGAGGGGCGGCGGAGGTGAGTTCGAGGGTGCGGGCGAGCACCACCTTGCTGAACTCCCCGCGCCACATGCGTTCCACGGCCGAGGCGACACCCGCTCCGTAGACCTCGGGTTCGGGTACCGGGCGTATCCGCCAGTCCGCCGGGCCGGTCACGTCGGCGGGCAGGGCGATCAGCGGATCGGAGGCGAGCGGGGGAGCGATGCGCAGTGCCGCCGGCACGCTCAGGGCGGCCGGTGCCTCGTGGTCGAACGGGATGGCGCCGATGACCACGGGCGATTCCTGCCCGGCCGCACCGGCCTCGGCCAGGGTGTCGTTCACCCGCTCGCCCAAGGGCCGTGCGTCGTGCGGTACTCGGCGTGCCGCACCGTGGGCCAGCAGGGTGCGGCCGGGGGTGGCGAGGAAGTGGTCGCCCGGGGTGTAGGCGTCCAGGAGCGAGGTGGCGGCGCCTACGGCGGGGTGGGCCGGATCGGCCGGGGGTAGGTGCGTGGCGACCTGGGAAGCCGTCGGCACGGTGACTCCATTCTCGAAGGTTCTGCCGGTGGGAGGTTGGGAGAGACTGCGGGGGAACTGACGTCGGGTCAGCGCAGGGTCGCGCCGCCGTCGACGTACAGCTCCTGCATGGTGATGTGGCGGGCGCGGTCCGAGGCGAGGAACGCGACGGCGTCGGCGATGTCCTCGGGGGCGGCGATCCGGCCCAGCGGGATGCCGGTGCGATAGGCCGCCGGGTCTCCGTCGATGACCCGTTGCTCGGCGCCGGGGCCGTTCCACAGGGCGCGTTGCATCGCCGTGTCGGTGGATCCCGGTGCGACGACGTTGCACCGTACGCCGCTGCGGGCGAGTTCGAGCCCCAGGCATTTGGTGAACATGACCGCCGCGGCCTTCGAGGCGGCGTAGGCGGCCATCCCCGTGCGCGGGATTCCGGCGGCGTTGGAACCGACGGTGATGACACAGCCGTTGCCCCGGCCGGCCATCAGCGGTGCGACGGTCTGCGAGGTGTGGAGGACGCCATTGGTGTTCACCGCGAAGGTGTCCGACCAGTCCTCGGCGGACAGTTCGGCGGCGGGGCCGGTGCGCAGGACGCCCGCGACGTTCACGAGCACATCGATGGGGCCGAGTCGGCTCTCGGCGCGGGCCACGGTGCGCTCCACCGACGGCCGGTCGGTGACGTCCATGACGTACGGCTCCAGACGGCCGGCCGGCCGCTCGCTCCCCGGTTTCTCCGCCTGCCGCCGGCCCCACTTCGCGGCCAGTGCGTCGATGCCGTCCTGCGCGCGGTCGGTGGCGGCCACCTGGGCGCCGAGGGTGGCGAACAGTTCGGCGACAGCCGCCCCGATGCCTTGTGCGGCACCGGTCACCAGGACAGTACGGCCGTCGAACTCACCGTTTCTGTCCGGTATGTGCTCAGGCATGAGCAACCTCCGTTCGGGAAAGTTAGGTAAGGGTAACCTAACTTGAGTTCGACGGTGAGGGTGCGGGGCGGGTGTGTGTGATGACCTGACGGGCTTCCGTGCGGGGGGAGTTGGAAGGTGCGGCTGCTGCGCGGTGTCGAGGTCGCTGTTTCGCGTCCGCTGTCCGTAAGTTAGGTTAGCCTTGCCTTAGTTTGAGGCGGGTCGCCGGTGTTCCGGTGTGACTCGTCATGGACCGTGGCCAACCGGCCCGCACCGCCGCGAAGGCGGCCGGTGCGGTCGCCGGCCCCTCCCGTGAACGCCCTGACCAGGCGTGCGCGGACGTCGCCCCGTGCCGTGGCGTCGTACCCCATCACCGCCGACGAGCCGACCGCGCTGTCGGCATCCACTCCCGCAGGAGCAACCCGATGAAACAGACCTTGTCCCCCGAACGCCTCCGCGCGGATGTCGCGGAACTGCTCGACTGCGACCCCGCCGGGATCGCGCCCGAGGAGAACCTTGTCGACCTCGGTCTGGACTCGGTGCGGATCATGGTCCTGGTCGACCGCTGGCGGGCCGCCGGGGCGGCCACGCTGGAGTTCGCCGATCTGGCCGAGCGGCCCGAACTGGGGCACTGGACCGCACTGTTGACGGGCGGTTCCGCATGACCCGCGTCGACCACCGGCACCGGCACCTGGAGCGGATCGCGGAGGTCCGGGCGGGCCTCCATGCCGAGAAGGTGGGCTACCCGATCGGGATCCGGGCGACCGAGGTCGTACGCACCGCCATGGTCGGCGCCGGTCTGCTGAGGGTGACCCTGGGCGGGCCCGGCGCCGAGGGCTTCGAGGCCCACGCGCCGGACGAGCACGTGAAACTTCTCTTCCCGGATCCGGACGGCTCGCTGCGGCTGCCCGAGCGGAACGGGCTGATGCTGAGCTGGCCGCGGCCGGCGTCCGTCTCGCGGGAGTACACCGTGCGCCGTCACGACCCGGTCGCGGGCGAGATCGACATCGACGTCGCCCTGCATGACGGCGGCCTCGCGTCGGAGTGGGCGTGCGGGGTCGGGCCCGGCGACATCATGCACCTCGCGGGTCCGCCCGGCGGGGTGATCGTTCCGCACACCTATGACCGCTATCTGCTCGCGGGTGACATCACGGCCCTGCCCGCGATCGCACGCTGGCTGGAGGAACTGCCCCGGGGTGCGAAGGGCCGGGCGTTCGTCGAAGTCGTCGACGCCAAGCAGGAGATCGAGCTGTCCGCACCCGAGGGTGTCGAGGTGTGCTGGCTGCACCGCGGTGACCGGCCGGCCGGAACCGGCGACGCGCTGGCGCGGGCCGTGACCACGGTGACCGTGCCCGAGGGGGAGCGGGTGTACGTGTGGGCCGCCGGTGAGGCGGGGCAGATCAAGCCGCTGCGCCGCTGGGCCCGCGACGAGCTGCGGCTGGAGAAGGCCGACAGCGACATCACCGGCTACTGGAAGCGCGGCGTCGCCGACTTCGACGAGGACGACCACTGACCGACCGGCCGAACAGGGGGCGGGAGTGACGCCGCTCGCCGCTTCGGCCTGACCAAAGGCCATCAAGCAAGGTGAGCCTTACCTGAGTAACAAGGAGCATTTCATGTCCATACGCAGATCGTCCGGCCTGGTCGGAGCAGCTTCGCTGGCCCTGATCCTGACCGGCTGCGGGTTCTCCTCGGAGAGCGGGTCGGACGCCTCGGACAAGGGCGGGACCAGGGTGTTCGCCGCGGACAACGGCAAGATCACCATCCCGGCAGCCCCGAAGCGCGTGGTGGCCACCGGTTACGCCGTGCCCGCCCTCATCGAGGCCGACGCACCGCTGGTCGGGATCTCGTCCTGGAAGCGCGGCGAGCCGATGATGTCCAAGGAGGACCTGGCCGAGTACAAGAAGCTCCCCAAGGTGGCGGGGGAGCAGGCGGCCGAGACCAACTACGAGGCCGTCGCAGAGGCCGACCCCGACCTGATCGTCATCGGTGTGCCCGCCCCCGTGCTCGGCGACATCGACGTCAAGCGGCTGGAGTCCATCGCCCCCGTCGTGGCGATCGGCCCGACCGTGCCGTCCGCCTGGCGCGAACTGTCCCGCAAGCAGTCCGACGCCGCCGGCTCGCTCAAGCAGTTCGACGCCGCGAAGGACAAGTACGAGGCCAAGGCCGCGGAACTGGCCAAGAAGTACAAGGACGTGCTGCCCCGGCTCAAGCCGGGCCACGTCGGCGCGTACGGTGACGCCGCCAAGGGCACCTTCCAGCGCGAATTCAACGGCTCGTGGGGCACCAACATCGCCGAGGACCTCGGCGTGAACTACTACGGCAAGGTCAAGAAGCCCGGCCCCGGCTCGCAGGCGGTCAGCGAGTACCCCTCCATCGAGGAACTTCCGGCCGCCTTCCGTGAGGCCGACGTCATGACGTACTCGGTCAACGCCGACGGCAGCGTCCCCAAGTCCGTCCAGTACGTCCTGGATTCGAAGCTCTGGAAGAACCTGCCCGCCGTCAAGGCCGGGAAGACCTTCCCGTTCCGCTACACCGAGGCCGCGACCTACGGCGAGGCCATGCAGACCCTGGACGCGATCGACAAGTCGCTCGCTCCGCTGCTGAACCGGTGACCGTCGCGGGCCGCGCGTCCCGGACGGCGGGAACCGGGCGAGCCGGGCCACAGTTCGGCCTGCTCGTCGGCGGACTGCTGCTGCTGGCAGCGATCGCCGTGCTCAGCATGGGCGTCGGAGCCCGCCACGTCCCGCCCGCCGAGGTCGTGCGGGCACTGTTCGACCACCAGGGCACCGACGACCAGGTGATCGTGCGCGACATCCGGGCGCCGCGCGCGGTGCTGGCCATCGCGGTGGGCGCCGCGCTCGCGGTGGCCGGCGCGCTCATCCAGACGCTGGCCCGCAACCCGCTGGCCGAGCCCGGCATCCTCGGGGTCACCGCGGGCGCCGGGTTCGCCGTCACCGTCGGCTCGGCGCTCGGGCCGGCCACCGGGCAGGCGGGCGAACTGGGCTTCGCCATCGCCGGATCCGTGCTCGCTGCGCTGCTGGTCGCCGCGGTCGGGCAGCGCTCACCGCTGCGCCTGGTACTCACCGGCGTGGCCCTGACCGCGGTGCTGGGCGGCGTCGCGCTGGGCATGCGGCTGATGCTCCCGGACGTCTTCGACGCCTACCGGTTCTGGTCGGTCGGGTCACTGGCGGGCCGTGAACAGGCGCCGTCGGCCCTGCCGTTGACCGCCATCGCCGTGGCCCTGCTCGGCGCGCTGCTGCTCAGCCGGGCACTGAACGCCCTGACGCTGGGGGAGAACGTGGCACACACACTGGGTGCGGGCGTGGGCCGGGTACGGGCCGGCGCACTGGTGTTGATCACCGTGCTCAGCGGGGCGGCCACGGCCGTGGCCGGGCCGATCCTCTTCGTCGGACTGATCGTGCCGCATCTGGCACGCAGGCCGGCGGCGGGCTCGGTGCCATGGCTGATCCTCTACACGATGGTGCTGGGGCCGATCCTGCTGCTGATCGCCGACATCGGCTCGCGAGTGCTGCTGCCCACCGGTGAGGTGCCGGTGGCCATCGTGACCGCGTTCCTCGGCGGCCCCATGCTGATCTGGGCCGTCCGCCGATACGGGGCGGGGTCGCTGTGACCGTACTCGGACTGAGGGTCGAGCGCCGCACCGTGCTGCTCCCCGCCGTGCTGGTGCCCCTGATGCTGGGCCTGGGCCTGCTCGGGCTGTGTTACGGGGCGTCATGGTCCAGCCCCGGCGAGGTGTTCGCCGCACTGACCGGGACGGACCACTCCGTGGTGATCCGCGACTGGCGGCTGCCACGCGTGCTGGCCGGGCTGGTCTTCGGCGCCGCGCTCGGCGTGGCGGGGGCGATCTTCCAGAACCTCACCCGTAACCCGATGGGCAGCCCGGACGTCATCGGCCTCGACGCGGGCGCCTACACCGGCGCCCTGGTCGCCCTCACCGTGTTCTCCGGAACCTCCGCGCAACTCGCCGTGGGATCGGTGCTCGGCGGCCTGGCCGTCGCGGCCGCCATCTACCTGCTGTCGTTCGAACGCGGCTTCTCCGGGCTCCGGTTGGTGGTCATCGGCATCGCCTTCAACGCGATGGTGACCGCGGTCAACTCCTGGATCGTGCTGCGCGCCGAGCTGGAGGTGGCGATCGCCGCCGTCGGCTGGAGCGCGGGATCCCTCAACGGAGTGGGCTGGGCCGACCTCGGGATCCCGTTCACGGTGATCGCCGTACTGCTGGCACTGATGGCCTCGCGGGCGCACGCCATGCACCAGGCGTCACTCGGCGACGCGGTCGCGGTGACCACCGGCGTCGGGATCGACCGGCTGCGGCTGCTGATGGTCCTGGTCGGCGTCGGCTGCACGGCCACGGTGACCGCGGTGGCCGGCCCGATCGCGTTCATCGCCCTGGCCGCACCCCAGATCGGCCGCAGGCTCGCGGGCGCCGCCGGAGTGCCACTGCTCCCGGCCGCCCTGACCGGGGCGGTACTGCTCCTGGGCGCCGACCTGATCGCCCAGATGCTGCTGGCGCCCGTCGCGCTGCCCGTCGGCGTGGTGAGCACCGCGATCGGCGGCTGCTACCTGATCTGGCTGCTGACCAAGGAGGTGAGGCGCGCGTGACCGCACGCCTGACGGCGCGGGAAATAACCCTGCGCTACGGAGACCGGGTCGTTTCCACCCGGCTGAGCATCGACATCCCCGACGGCGCGTTCACCGCCATCGTCGGCCCCAACGCCTGCGGGAAGTCAACCCTGTTGAGCGCGCTGGTCCGGCTGCTCCGCCCGGACTCCGGTCAGGTGGAGTTCGACGGCCGCGAGGTCGGCCGCTACGCCACCAAGGCACTGGCCAGACAACTCGGCTTCCTGCCGCAGGACCCGCTGTCACCCGACGACATCAAGGTCCGGCAACTCGTGGGCCGGGGACGGTTCCCGCACCAGTCGATGCTGGCCCTGTGGTCGCCGGAGGACGAGGAGGCCGTCGACGGGGCGATGGCCGCCGCCGGCGTCGGCGACCTGGCCGGCCGTCCCGTGCAGGAACTGTCCGGCGGACAGCGCCAGCGGGTGTGGATGGCCATGGTGCTCGCCCAGCAGACGCCCCACCTGCTGCTCGACGAACCGACGTCCTTCCTGGACATCACCCACCAGTACCAACTGCTCGGCCTGCTGGCCAGGCTGCGCGACGAGGGCCGCACGGTGGTCGCGGTCCTGCACGACATCAACCAGGCATGCCGGTTCGCCGATCACCTGATCGCCATGAAGGACGGCCGCGTGGTCGCCGAGGGCGACCCCGGGGACGTCGTGGACGCCGCGCTGATCAAGGACGTGTTCGACCTGCCGAGCGTCATCGTCCCCGACCCGGTGACCGGCACACCGATGGTCGTTCCCACACTGCTAGGAGAGTAAGTTGAGCACCGCAAGCGTCTCCTCCGACGGCCTGCTCGCCCTGACCAGCGCCCAGACGGGCATCTGGAACGCGCAGCGCCTCGAACCCGACTCGCCGTACTACCTGGTCGGCGACGTGGTGGAGATATCCGGCAGCGAGCCGGTCGACGTCGACGCGCTGGCGGAGGCGGTCCGGGCGACCACCGAAGAGGCCGAGACCCTGCGGCTGCGGGTGTACGACACCCCGGACGGGCCCCGCCAGACGGTGAGCACAGAGCCGGTCGAACCGCCCGAGGTGGTCGACGTCAGCGGCACGGCGGATCCCGCCGCCGCGGCCCAGGCACTCGTCGAGGCCGAGCGCGAGCGCGCCGCCGAGGCATGCCGGGGGATGGTCGACCGGGCGCTCTACGCACGTACCGTCATCAAGCTGTCCGACCACGAGGTCTGGTACACCCAGCTCGGCCACCATCTTGTCTTCGACGGCTACACCGCCTCGATGCTCGCCCGCCGCACCGCCGCCCGCTACACCGCACTGGTCTCCGGCACCGAACCGCCGCGGTCGGCCTTCGGCCGGTTCGCCGACCTCGTCGCCGCCGACCGGGCCTACCGGGACAGCGACCGGTGCGCCGAGGACCGAGCGTACTGGGTCGAGCGGTTCACCCCGCTGCCCGACCTCGGCGACCCCGGCACCGCCGCCGATTCGCCGGGCCGCACCCTGACCGCCCGCGCCGTCATCACCCCCGAGGAGACGGCCCGGCTGCGCGCCTTCGCCGACCAGATCGGTGTCACCTGGGGCGAGGCGCTGATCGCCGGCTACGCCGCCTTCCTGCACCGCATGCTGGGCCGCACCGACGTGGTGTTCGCACTGCCGCTGATGTGCCGGGCCGGCTCGACCGAACTGCGCACCCCCGCCATGGCCGTCAACGTACTGCCGCTGCGGGTGACCGTGCGCACCGGGGACGACCTCGTGGAGCTGAGCCGGCGGGTCGCCACCGCCATGCGCGAGATGCGCGACCACCAGCGCTACCGGGGCGAGGACCTGCCCCGGGACCTCGCGGCGCCCGGCGCGGGCGCGCTGCTGCACGGGCGCGGGATCAACCTCAAGGCGTTCGACCTGGCCCTCGACTTCGCCGGGGCCGGCGGTGTGATGCGCAATGTCGCGGGCGGCCCGCCTGAGGACATGGGCCTCAGCGTCCTGCCGACCCGTGACGGCGGACTGCTGCTCGGCTTCGAGGTCGACGCCCGGTCCAAGGACCAGACGGCCGTCGACCACCTGCTCTCCGGGCTGCGGGCACTGCTGTCCGGACTGACCGACGGCCTGCCCGTCGGGCGGATCGCCCTGACCGACGACGTGCAGCGGCTGCTCACCGACTGGTGCCCGCCCGCGCTGCCCGGAACCCCGGTGGACGTGCCTGCCGCCTTCGCCGCGATGGCCGCCGCCGGCCCCGGGCACACCGCCCTGGTCTGCGGCGAGGACCGGCTGTCCGCCGCCGAACTGGCGGACAGGGTGCACCGGTCGGCCCGCGCCCTGCGGGCCCGCGGGATCGGCGCCGACGACGTCGTGGCGCTGGCGCTGCCGCGCTCGGCCGACTCGGTGATCGCCCTGCTGGCCGTGCTGGACGCGGGCGCCGCGTTCCAGCCGCTGGACGCCGCGTACCCGCCCGAGCGGCTGCGTGAGCTGATCGACGACACCCGCCCCGCGCTCGTACTGACCGCCGGCGCGGTCGACGGACTGCCATGGACCACCCTGCTCGGCGAGGCCGCCGGGCTGTCCGGCGAACCCCTGACCACCGGCGAACTGGCCGCGCCCCGGCACCCCGAGCACCTCGCCTACGTCATCCACACCTCCGGTTCGACCGGCCGCCCCAAGGGCGTACTCGGACGGGTCGGCGGCCTGGCCGCGCTGCTGCACCACCAGCGGTCCACGGTCGTCGCGGAGGCCGAGCGGACCGCGGGCAGGCGGCTGCGCGCCGCACACACCTACTCCTTCGCCTTCGACTCCGCCCTCGACCACCTGGTGTGGCTGCTGTGCGGACACGAACTGCACGTCTACGACACCGAGACCGCCCGCGACGCCGACGCGCTGCTCGCCGTGTACGCCCGCGACGGCATCGACATCGTGGACACCACACCGTCGATGGCCTCTCCGCTGATCGACGGCGGCCTGCTGGAGCTGCGGCCCACCCTGCTGGTCCTCGGCGGGGAAGCCACCCCGCCCGCGCTGTGGCGGCGGGTCGCCGGATCGGGGATCACCGCGCGCAACATCTACGGACCGACCGAGGCGACCGTGGACAGCACCACCGCACGGATCGAGGGCGACGAGCCGACGATCGGCCACCCGCTCGCCGGCACCCGGATCTACCTGCTGGACAGCGCGCTGCAACCGGTGCCGCACGGCACGGCGGGCGAACTGTACCTGGCCGGGCCGCACTTGGCCCGCGGCTACCTCGGCAGGCCCGGGGCGACCGCGGAGCGCTTCGTCGCCGACCCGTTCGGCGCGCCGGGCGAGCGGATGTACCGCACCGGCGACCTGGCCCGCTGGGTGCCCGGCCGGGGCCTGGAGTACCGGGGCCGGGGCGACGGACAGGTCAAGATCCGCGGCCACCGGGTGGAGACCGGCGAGGTGGAGACGGCGCTCGCCGCCGTGCCCGGGGTCACCGCCGCGGCCGCCGCCGTGCGGTCGTCCCGACTGGTCGGTTACGTCGTGTCCGCCTCGGTCACCGGGGACGAGGCACGTGCCCACCTGGCCGAGCGGCTGCCCGAACACATGGTGCCCGCGGCGGTCGTGGTACTGGACCGGCTGCCGGTCACGCCCAACGGCAAGCTCGACCGCGCCGCCCTGCCCGCGCCCGCGCTGCACAGCGGCGGCCGGGAGCCGAGCACCGAGCGGGAGCGGCTGCTGTGCGCGGTCCTCGCGGAGGCGCTCGACGTCGAACGGGTCGGCGTGGACGACGACTTCTACGCGCTGGGCGGGGACAGCATCACCGCGATCACCGTCAGCAGCAGACTGCGGGCGGCGGGTCTCGGACTGCGGCCCCGGGACCTGCTGGCGCGCCGCAGCTTCGCCGCCCTGGCGGCCTCCGCCGAGCTGTTGGCACAGGCACCCGAACCGGTGGACGACCCGACCGGACCGGTGCCCGCCCCACCGATCGTGCGCGGACTGCTCGACCCGCACTCCGACGTGGACGTCGTCGCCGGATACGCGCAGTGGACCGCCCTGTACGTCGACGGACTCGGCCACGACGAACTGGTCACCGGCGTACAGGCCGTGCTCGACCACCACGACGCGCTGCGGCTGCGGGCCGGCGACGGGCTGGACGTACTGCCGCGCGGCCTCGTGCGGGCCGTCGTCGACGAGGTGCACGGCGACGGCGTGACCGCCCTGGCCCGGCGGCTGGCGGGCGAACTCGACCCGCGCTCCGGCGACCTGCTGCGCGCGGCCCTGCTCCGTACCGGCGACCACACACCGGACCGGCTGGTCGTCGTCGTGCACCACCTCGCCATGGACGGGGTGTCCTGGCGCGTCCTGCTGCCCGACCTGCACACCGCCTGCACGGGCGGCACGCTCGAACCCGTCGGGGCGTCCTGGCGGCGGCACGCCGTACTCCTCGCCGACCAGGGGAAATCCGGCGCGCGACGCGGCGAACTCGACCACTGGCGGACCGCGCTCGGCTCCGCGGCCCGGTTGGGCGCCAGACCGCTGGACCGGTCGCGCGACAAGGTGTCGACCGCCCACCTGTCGGTCACCGTGGCCTCGGCCGAGGCCACCGAGGCACTGCTGACCACCCTGCCTGCCGCGTACCGCGCCGGGGTCGACGAGGTGCTGCTGGCCGCGCTGGTGCTCGCCCTGCGGGGCTGGGGCCTGCGCGACGACGCGGTGACCGTGTCGATGGAGGGCCACGGCCGTGAACACCTCGATCTGGCCCGTACCGTCGGCTGGTTCACCAGCGAGTACCCGGTGCGTGTGCCCGCCTCCGACGACGTCGGGCGGACACTGCGGGCCGCCAAGGAGGCCCGGCGCGCCGTCCCCGACGGCGGCGTCGGCTACGGCGTGCTGCGCCACCTCGACCCGGCGGCCGGCCGCGAACTCGCGGCCACCCCGCCACCGGACGTGCTGCTCAACTACCTGGGCCGGTTCACCCCCCTGCCCGGAACGGGATGGCGCCTGCCGGAGCAGGACGCCTTCTCGGTGATCGAGCCCGGCGCCAAGGCCTTGGAACAGGTGCTGGCACTCAACTGCTTCATCCACGAGGAGGGCGCGCCCCGGCTCGCCGTCGAGTGGACCGCCGCGACCGGGGTGCTCGGCACCGAAGCCGTCGCCGCCCTCCAGCAGTCCTGGGCCGCGGCGCTGGACGCGCTGGCCGCGCACGCGCTCCACACCGAGGGCGGGCTCACCCCGTCGGACCTCCCGCTGGTCGGACTCGACCAGCGGGCCATCGACACCCTGGAACGCACCGGCCGCATCGCCGACGTACTGCCCGCCACCCCCCTCCAGATCGGGCTGTCCTTCCACACCCAGGTCCGCGACGACCACGACACCGACGTCTACGTCGTCCAGGCCGTGACCACCCTGGTCGGCGAGCTGGAGCCGGACCGGATGGCCGAGGCCGCGCGCGAACTGCTGCGCCGCCACCCCGCACTGCGGGTCCACCTGAGCACCGCCGGTGACACGGTGGTGCAGGTGATCCCCGCCGAAGTCGCCCTGGACTGGCGGGAGGACGACCGGTTCCCCGAAGCGGCCCGCGCCGATCTGGAGCGCCCGTTCGACCCGGCCCGGCCGCCGCTGATCCGCTTCCTGCTCTCCCGGGTCGGGCCCGCCGAGCACAAGCTGGTGATCACCAACCACCACGCCCTGCTCGACGGCTGGTCGATGCCGCTGGTCGGCCGGACCCTGCTCGCCGTCTACGCCGAACTGGGCGGCGGCCCCGCCGCGCCCGCCGCCCCGCCGCTGTCGGAGTACTTCCGGTGGCTGGCGGGCCGCGACCGGGAGGCATCGCTCGCCGCGTGGCGGGAGGCGCTGGCCGGCGTCGACGACGCGACCCGGCTGGCACCCGCGAGCACCGGCACCTCCGTCGAGCGGCCCGGGCGGGAGACCGTCGGTCTGGGCCGTGAGTTCAGTGACCGGCTGCGCGCGTTCGCCCGCGACCACGGCGTCACCCTGACAACGGTGTTCCAGACGGCCTGGGGACTGCTGCTGGGCAGGCTCACCGGCCGCCGCGACGTGGTGTTCGGCTGCCCGGTCTCCGGGCGGCCCGCCGAGGTCGACGGTGTGGAGTCGATGATCGGGCAGCTGGGCACCACCATCCCGGTGCGCGTACGGCACACCCAGGACGCGACCGCGCTGGACCTCATGGCACAGGTGCACGCCGAGAGCGTCGTACTGGCCGAGCACCACCACGTCGGCCTGCCCGAGATCCAGCGGGCGGCCGGCATCGGCGAACTGTTCGACACGATGCTGGTCATGGAGAACTTCCCGCTCTCCAGCCGGAAGCGCACCCCGCTCGCCCCCGGGCTCGACCTGGCAGGGGTGGACATCACCGACGCCACGCACTACGCGCTGACCGTCATAGTGATCCCGGACGAGGAGATCACCATCGGCCTCGGCCACCAGCCGCGCGCCCTCACCGGGGCGACCGTGCGCGACTACGGCCGCTGGCTGCACAACCTGCTGCGGGAGATCGTCGACGACCCGGCACGGCCCGCGATCCGGCTGCCCGCCCTCGACCCCGACGAGCGGGCGCGGATGCTGCGGACCGGCACCGCCGCCGTCCCCGCCGGGCAACGCGGCCACTGGCTCGACGAGTTCGCCGCCCAGGTGGACCGCAGGCCCGACGCCGAGGCCCTGGTCTGCCGGGAACGCAGCCTGAGCTACACGGAGCTGGACCGCGAGGCCAATCGCCTCGCCCATGCGCTGATCGCGCGCGGGGTACGCCCCCAGGACCCGGTGGCGGTCCTGCTCGGCCGCGACATCGAGATGACCGTGGCCCTGTTCGGCGTGGTCAAGGCGGGCGCGGTGTACGTGCCGATGGACGCGAGCTACCCGCAGGAGCGCCTCGCATACATGTTCGACGACATCGCACCGGCCGCCGTCGTGTCGACCGGCGCCGAACTGCCCGTCGAGCGTGAGATACCGGTCCTGCGCCTCGATGACCCGGCCACCCTCGCGTCCGTACCGGACACCGACCCGGCCGAGGCCCGTGCCGCGCTCACCGAGGACGCCCTCGCCTACGTCATCTACACCTCGGGAACCACCGGGCGTCCCAAGGGGGTCGGCGTCACCCACCGCGGCGTGCCCGATCTGATCGCACTGCAGGAGGAGGTCGTCGGGGTCACCGAGCGCGACCGGTACCTGCACTTCGCGTCGACCGGCTTCGACGTCGCGTTCTGGCAGACCATGGTGCCGCTGCTCTCCGGCGGTACGTCCGTGATCGCGCCCGAGGAGGTGCGCGTACCCGGCGACGAACTGCTCGACTACATCGTCGAGCACCGGGTGACCGGGGTGAACCTGCTCCCGTCGTTCCTGGCCGCGATGCCCGACGACCGCACCGTCGACCCCGATGTGTTCTTCGTCGTCGGAGCCGAACGGCTCGACCCCGAGCTGGCACGGCGCTGGGGCGAGGGCCGCAGGGCGCTGTTCAACGCCTACGGGCCGACCGAGGTCACCATCAACTCCACGACCTGGCACTACGACCCGGACGACGAGGGACCGCTGCCGATCGGCCGCCCCGACCCCAACGTCCGCGCCTACGTCCTCGACGGCGGGCTCCAGCCGGTCGGCGTCGGCGTCACCGGCGAGCTGTACCTCGCCGGGCCGAGCCTGGCCCGCGGCTACCTCGGCCGCCCCGCTCTGACCGCCGGCACCTTCGTGGCCGACCCGTTCGGCCCGTCGGGCGAGCGGATGTACCGCACGGGCGACCTGGTGCGGTGGCGGCCGGACGGACAGCTGGTGTTCCTCGGCCGTGCCGACCACCAGGTCAAGGTCCGCGGCTTCCGGGTCGAGCTGGGCGAGATCGAGTCCACACTGACCGGCCACCCCGAGGTGCGCGCCTGCGCCGTGATCATGCGCGAGGGCAGGCTCGTCGGCTACGTCATCCCGACCGACGGCGCCCACCCGGACACCGCGCGACTGCGCGAG
Source organism: Streptomyces sp. NPDC127117 (assembly GCF_042677325.1). Taxonomy (NCBI): domain Bacteria; kingdom Bacillati; phylum Actinomycetota; class Actinomycetes; order Kitasatosporales; family Streptomycetaceae; genus Streptomyces; species Streptomyces sp. NPDC127117. The sequence goes on along the minus strand of NZ_JBHXTM010000014.1, from coordinate 146,824 downwards.
TACCTGGCCGGCGAACTGCCCGACCACATGGTGCCCACGGCACTCGTGCCGATCGACCGGCTGCCGCTGAGCCCCAGCGGCAAGCTCGACTCCGCCGCGCTGCCGGCCCCCGAGACCGTCGCCGCCGCACGGCGCGAACCCGCCACCGAGGCCGAGGCATTGCTGCTCGATGTGTTCCGGGACGTCCTGGGCACCGACGGGATCGGCCCCGACGACGACTTCTTCGCCATCGGCGGGGACAGCATCGTGTCGCTGCAAGTGGTGTCGCGGGCCCGCCGCCGCGGGCTCGGCCTGAGCGCGCGGGACGTGTTCGAGGGAGCGACCGTGGCCGGGATCGCGGCGCGGGCCCGCGCGCTCGACGCCGACGAGGCACCGGCCGTCGGGGACGCGCCGCTGACTCCGATCATGCGGGACCTGCTGCGCCGGGCGGGGGCCGCCGCGGACGGCTTCTGCCAGTGGGTGGAGATCTGCGTCCCGCCGGGCGGCGACGCCAGGACCTGGCGGGCGGTGCTCGACGCGCTGCTCGCCCGGCACGACGTACTGCGAGCCCACCTGGCCGGGGACGCGCTGCGCATCCCGCCGGCCGGCACGGTGACCGGCACCGAGGTACTGACATGCGTACGGGCCCCGGACGACCTGCGGGCCCCGGTGGACGCCGCGATCGCCGACGCCCAGGACGCGATGGATCCGCGTACCGGTCCGCTGCTGCGCGCGGTGTGGGTGGACGCCGGACCGGACCGGCCGGGCCGGCTCGTCCTGATCGCCCACCATCTGATCGTCGACGGGGTGTCCTGGCGCGTCCTGCTGGACGACCTGGAGCACGCGTACTCCGGTGGTTCGCTGACCCGGCACGGGCAGTCCTTCCTCGGCTGGGCGCGTTCGCTGCGCGAAGCCGACCGGCGGACCGAACTGCCGCACTGGCGGCGGATGAACGCCACCCCGGCACCGGCCACCCGCCCGCTCGACCCCGCCCGGGACACCGTGGCCACCGCCACGCACCACGAGATCCGGCTCGACGCCGACTCGACCCGCGCCCTGATCACGACCCTGCCGGCCGCCTACCGCACCACACCGGACGCCGTGCTGCTGACGGCACTCGCCAGGGCGGTACGGGACTGGCGCGGGACCTCCGAGGTGCTGGTCGCGCTGGAGAGCCACGGCCGCCCGCGCCAGGTCGACCTCTCCCAGACCGTCGGCTGGTTCACCGCCGTGCACCCCGTCCGGCTCGAAGCGGACGACGATGTGCGGGCGGTCGCGGACCGGCTTCGGGCACAGGGCGACGGCCTCGGCCACGCCATCCTCACCTCGGCGGGGCTCCTGGACCCGGTGGCACCGGAGATCGCCTGGAACTACCTCGGCCGCTACCCCGGCGCCCCGGACCGGGAGACGCCCTGGCAGACACCCCCGGACGCCGACCCGCTCGGCTCGGGCGGCTCCGACGCGATGCCCCTGCCGTACGGCCTGATGGTCAACGCCCTGGTACGCGACGACCTGCTCGGGGTCCGGATCACCCGGCCGTCCGCGCTGTACACCGCCGCCGAGGCCGAGGACCTGGCCGAGAAGCTGCGGGCCGCGCTGCTGCGGGTCGCCGCCGCACCGGAGATCGGGGCGCTCGACCACGACCGCCCGGTCGCCGACGTACAACCGCTCACCCCGTTGCAGGAGGTGATGCTGCGGCACTCGCGCACCGAGCTCCCCGACCCGTACACCGTGCAGTCGGCGTTCACCCTCGCCGGCCCGCTCGACATCGGCGCCCTGCGCGCCGCGGGCGCCGACCTGCTGGCCCGTCACCCGAACCTGGGCGCCGTGTTCCCCGCCGATCTGGCGGTGATCCCCGCCTCGTCCCGGCCGGAGTTCCGCGTGGTCGACGGGGAAGCCGATGAGGCGCTGGCGGCCGACCTCGCCGAACCGTTCGACCTCGCCCGGGGCCCGCTCCTGCGCCTGACCGTGATCCGGCGCGGACCCGAACGCGCCGACCTGGTCCTGACCAGCCATCATGTGCTCTCCGACGGGTGGTCGGCGCCGCGCATCCTCACCGAACTGTTCGCGCTCCACACGGCGAGGGTCCGCGGCGAGGACCCCGGCCTGCCCGCCCCCGTGCCGTTCGCCGACTACCTGAACTGGTACGCCGACCACGAGCCGGACCTCGGCGCCTGGGCGGCGGAACTGGACGGCCTGCCCGAGGGCGACTACCTGGGCACCGGCGAACCCGGCCCGGCCTGGCAGGAACCCGAGGTCATCGAGTTCGACGCGGCACTGGTGGCCGAGCTCACCGGCCTCGCCGCCCGGCGCGGCCTGACCCGGAACACCCTGGTGCAGGGCGCCTGGGCGGTGCTGCTCGCGCGGCGGTCCGGGCATACGGACGTCTGCTTCGGCGCCATGGTCTCCTGCCGTCCCCCGGAGCTCGAAGGTGTGGAGGAGATCATCGGGCTGCTGGCCAACACCGTCCCCGTACGGGCACGGCTCGACGGCACGCTCGCCGAGACGCTCACCGACCTGCAGTCCAGGCAGCGGTCACTGGTCGACCACCACCACGTGGCTCTGTCCGACCTGGAGCGGCTGACCGGGCGGCGCAGGCTCTTCGACAGCCTGGTGGTGTTCGAGAACTACCCGGTCGACCCGGACCGCCTCCGTGAACCCGCCCCCGGGCTCACGGTCCTCGCGACCCGCTTCCGCGAGGCCACCCACCACCCGGTGACCCTGACCGTCATGCCGGACGGGGACGGCTGGACCGGCGTGCTCGCCCACCGGGCCGGAGCGGCCGTCGACGGGCTCGCCGAGGAACTGCTCGACCTGCTCCGCTCCCTGGACAAGCACCTGGACGACGACGTGCTGGATCTCCTGGAGGGCCGATGAGCGGGGACACCGCACCGAAGGACGGGACCGTCCACCCGCCGGACCGGCGGGTGGACGGACAACTGCTGCGGATCGCGTTCATCCTGGTGCTCGGCACCTTCATGGCGACGCTGGACGCCACGATCGTCAGCGTCGGCATCGACAGCCTGAGCGAGGAGTTCGACGCCTCCGTCGCCGGGATCCAGTGGGTGACCACCGCCTACCTGCTGGCCGTCGTCGCCGCCGTGCCCGCGTCCGGCTGGCTGGCCGACCGGTTCGGCGGCCGGCGGACCTGGCTCGCCGCCGTGGGGGTGTTCCTGCTCGGCTCGGTGCTGTGCGCGACGGCCTGGTCGGTGACCAGCCTGGTCGTGTTCCGGGCCATCCAGGGCCTCGGCGGTGGGCTGCTGCCGGCGACCGGGCAGGCGCTGCTGGCCCGTGTCGCAGGACCCGCCCGCACCGGGCGGGTGATCAGCGTCGTCGCGGTCGTCCCGCTGCTGTCACCGGTGCTCGGGCCACTCGTCGGCGGCTCGATCCTCGGCGTGGCCCCATGGCCCTGGCTGTTCCTGGTCAACCTGCCGATCGGAGCGGTCGCGGCCCTGCTCGCCCGCCGCCATGTGCCCGCGGTGCCGCCGTCGACGCGGCGGACGGCGTTCGATCTGCGCGGCGCCCTGCTGCTCTCGCCCGGCCTGGCCGTGCTGGTGTTCGGGCTGACCGAGGTCGCCCATCACCGCACCGTCCCGGCCGTGATCGGGGTGTCCGCGGGGCTGGCGATGCTGGCCGGATTCACCCTGCACGGGCTGCGGACCCGCCGCACACCGTTGGTCGACCCCCGGCTGTTCGCCCGGCCACCCTTCGGAGCAGCCGCCGTCGCCCTGCTCGTACTGGGCGCGTCGGTCTTCGGGACGACGTTCCTGCTGCCGCTGTACTTCCAGACCGGCCGCGGAATGTCGGCATGGCAGGCCGGGCTGCTGCTCGCCCCCCAGGGGCTGGGCGCGGCGGCCGGGTCGGTACTGGTCAACCGGACCATCGACAAGGTCGCGCCGCGGACCCTGGTCGTCACCGGCGTCGTGCTGATCCTCGCCGGAACGGTGCCGTTCACCCGGCTCGGCCACGGGCTCCCGGACCTCGCGATCGTCTCGGCGCTGGTGGTACGCGGCTTCGGGATGGCCATGGTCGGCGCGCCCGTGATGAACATCGTCTACAGCCGCATCGAGCCCGCGCAGCTCCCGCGCGCCTCGGGAGCGCTCAACCTGCTCAACACGGTGGGCGGTTCGGTCGGCACCGCCGCCCTCGCCGTGGTCCTGCAGAGCCGGCTGTCCGCCCGCGGCCCGGACATCTCCGCGGCGTTCGGCGACACCTTCTGGTGGGTGCTCGGTTTCTGCCTGGTCGCCGCGGCCGGGGCCACACGGCTGCCCCGGACCGAGGGCAGGAAGCCATGAGCCCCGAGCAGTTGCTTTCCGGTTGACCGCTACTGGGATCCGGGGGCTGCGGGAAGGTGCTCCAGAGCGGCGGCCACATCGGTGCGGCGGGCGACCTCCGTGAGCGCGCGGGCCATGACGGAGCCCGGCTCCCGGGCGGTGGTCACCAGACCGACCTGGACCGTCCGGGCGGGCTCGGTCATCGGCACCGCCCGCATCCCGTGCGGCCCCCCGAAGACATGGAGCCAGGTGTGCGGCACGATGCCGGCCCACCGGCCCGTCCTGTCATGGGCGAAGAGCGCCGCCACGGAATCCGTTTCCACCCGGGGCGACGGCCGCACCCCGGCCTCGGCGAACAGTTCGTCCCGCACCCGGCGCCCCTGCATGGCCTCGGTCAGCAGACAGAGCGGCAGCCGCGAGGCCTCCGCCCAGGTCGCGGTCGTCCGGTGGGCGAGGCTGTCGGCGGCGTCGGTCAGCAGTACGTACCGCTCCTCGTACAGCGGGACCGACTGGAAGGCGTCGGAGAGACCCTTGCGCAGATATGTGATCCCGGCGTCGATCTCGAAGTTCTGCAACTGCCGGAGGATCTCCTCCGACCGCAGGTCCGCCATCACCTCCACTGTGACCAGGGGATGCGCCGCACAGAACGGGCCGGTCAGCTGGGCGACGGCGCCGGACGAGGTCGGCACCGAGCCGATCCGCATCCGGCCGCTCAGCTCAGTGCGCAGCGCGCCGACCTCGCTCCGGAGCGCGTGCCGGGCGCCGGGCGGGCGTCGATGGCTGCTGAGCCCCCATCCCGGGCGTTCCGGTACCGTCTCGGCATGCCGTTCTACGTTCATGCGCAGGACAAGCCGGGCGTCGCCGACCAACTGCTGGAGTTCGCCGAGGAGCACTGGTCCTACATGGACCGGTTCGACGGCCGGTTGATACTCCGCGGCCCCACCCTGTCCGACGACGGCGAAGAGCACACGGGCAGCGTCCACATCGTCAACCTCGCCGACCGCGCAGCCGCGGAGCGGTTCGCGACTCAGGAGCCGTACTGGAAGGCCGGCCTCTACCGGGAGTTCACAGCCGTCCCGGCGGTGGTGCTGCTGAGCCGCGAGCCGGCGGCGGATGCCCCGTACACGCTCGTCACCGCCCAGTGGCCCCCGCATGCCCGCACCCCGGGCGACGCCGAGCAGCGGCTGCTGGGGGCGGAACCGGACGGCCGACTGAGCTTCGTGGCCGTCCTGGTCGATGACGACCAGGAGAGCACGACGGGCATGGTCGCGGCCGTGCGAGCGCTCCCGGACGAGGCGCAGAGCCTGGTCCAGGGGCTGGCGGACCGGATCGCCGACGGCCCCACGCCCCTCACGGCCCAGCGCTGGCAGCGCGGCGGACGCAACTGAGGGTCCGTGGTGAAAGCGGATCTCGGTCCCCGCGTCGAACGCTCTGTCCGCGCCACCCAGGTAGTGAGGAGAGAGGCTTCATGACCATCCCCGCGGCCGTCGACGGCCAAGTCGGTATGGCCCGGCTCCACGGTGAGCCGGCGCTCGTTGCCGCCTGCCCTGTGCCCCTCGGCCACACCGTCGCCCTTGCCGCCTGCCCGCCGGCGGCCCGCCTCACCCGCACCTGGCGGGAGGCCCGTCGGTGATGCGCGTCGCCGTGGTCGGCTCGGGCGTGCTGGGAGCGGCGGTGGCGGACGAGCTCGTGCGCCGCGGCCTGTCCGTCGTGGTCTGCACGGCGGAGAAGTCCCGGCCACCCGTCACGGATGTGGCGTTCGGCTGGCTCAACTCGCACGGGTCGGCGGCGGAGCCGCCGTCGGGCGCACGCGACCGGGGCGAGCTCGCCCGGTCGCTCGGCGTGCTGCGCGATGTCACGGCGACGCCGCCGTTGCGCGGCGTCATCACCTGGAACGGCGCCGTGAGCTGGGCATCGACCGCCGCCGGGACGGATCGATTCGCCGTGCGATCGGGCCCCGGCGTCGCGACCGTCGAGGCGGAGGCTCTGCGGCAGATCCTTCCCGGCCTGTCGGCACCGCCACCGGTCGTCGCGTACGCGAGTGACGAGGGCATGGTCGAGCCGGACGCCCTGCGGCACGGGTTCCTCGCCCGCGCGCGGGCCGGCGGGGCCACCGTCTTCGCCGCTCGGGTGGATCGCATCCGGGCGCGGCGGGCGGGCGGCTACGAGCTGCGGGGCGGCGGAGAGGCACTCGTCGTCGACCGGATCGTGCTCGCCTGCGGGACGGGCCTGCCCACCCTCGCGGAGCAGCTCGGCGAGCACATCGAAGTGCCCGGTGTCCCGGCCGCGCGCTTCACCTTCTCCGCGCCGGAACTACGTCTGGACCGGGTGGTGTCCACGCCGGATTTCGAGATCCGGCCGTCCGACCGGCACGGCTTCGTCGGCGCTGAGGACGTGGTCCCGGGCGAGCCGGAGGCGGCGACCCGGTCGCGGGTGCGTGAGTCCCTGGGCGCGGTGAGGGAGGCGTTCGGACTGCCGCGGGAACCGGTGCTGGGGGACCTGGCCGTAGGGGTCCGCCCGATACCGGCGGGCGACGGCGTGCTCTGCGCACCGCTGGCGAGTGCTCCGGGGGTCGTCGCACTGGCTGCGCACCCCGGGGTGACTCTCGCGGCCCTGCTGGCGCTGCGCGCGGCCGAACAACTCGCAAACCCCGAGCAGCGGTTCGTCATCCCGGGAAACCGCCCGGTATGAGGACCGTCCCGCGCAGCGGGAGGAGCCCCGGTCGCAGGGCGTGGCCGACGGCCCTGTCCACGGCGACGTGCTCGACGGACTGCGCGCCGCGTGTGCCGCCGGCCTCGCCCCGGTCAAGGTCGACGCGGTGCCGGTACGCGGCGTCGACGACGACGAGATCGCCGATCTGGCCGCCTTCGCCGTCGAGCAAGGCCACCGGATGCGGTTCATCGAGTCGATGCCACTGGACGCGCAGGGCGCCTGGGACCGGGCCGGATGGTCACCGCCGAGGAGATCCTGGGCCACCTCTCCGAACGCTTCGAGCTGGTCCCGGCCGGGCGGCGGGGCAACGCGCCCGCCGAGGAGTGGCGGATCGCCGGTACGGACACGGTGATGGGGGTCATCGCCAGTGTCACCCGCCCGTTCTGCGGCAGCTGTGACCGGGTCCGGCTCACCGCGGACGGGCAGTTGCGCAACTGCCTCTTCGCCACCGAGGAGTCCGATCCACGGGCCCTTGTCCGCGGCGGCGCCGACGATGCGGCCCTGGAGGCGGCCCGGCGGACCTCCGTCGCGCGGAAAGGGCCCGGTCACGCCACCAACGGCCCGGAGTTCCGGCGCCCGGAGCAACGTGACCGGACGCCGCATGGTGTCGGACGACTCCGGACCGCTGGGGGCAGCCGTACGCGACTCCCGTGCCGATGTCGTCGTGACCACCGGCAGCACCGCCGCCGGACCGGTGGACTTCCTGCGCGACGTCCTCCGCGAGGTGGGCGCCGGGCCGCTGGTCGACTCGGTCGCCGTACGTCCGGGCCACCCCATGCTGCTCGCCGAGCTGCCACCGGCGGCCGACGGCCGCAGCCGCCGACTGGCCGGCCTGCCCGGCAACCGCCCGGCAGCCGTGGCCGGAGCGGTGACCCTGGCCGTACCGCTGCTGCGACGCCTCGGCGGACACACGGACGCGGAGCCGTCGCGCACGGCCGTCGCCGAGGCAGTGCCCGGGCACCCGCGGGACACCCGACTGCTGCCGGTGCGCCGCACGGGGCACCGGGTCGTGCCGCTCCCGATCGACGGACCGGCGATGCTGTGCGGGCTGGCCTGCGCCGACGGACTCGCGGTGGTTCCGCCCGGCGGCGTGCCCGCCACAACCCACGTCGGGGTTCTGGAGATCAGCGGACCGTGACCGCACACCCGGGAACCACGAGCGTCTGCCCGAGGAAGCGATCGGACACAGCCATGGAGACACCGCAGTCACCGCCCACACCTCAGACACGACCAACACCACCGACACCGGCCGGCACCATCCGCTACTGGGCAGCGGCGAAGGCGGCGGCCGGCACGGAGCAGGAACCCTGCCGGGCGAGCACGCTCGCGGAGGCGATGGAACAGGCCCGGGCCCGCCACGCCGGCCGGCCGCGCTTCGCCCAGGTGCTCGGACACTGCTCGTTCCTGGTGGACGGCTACCAGGCCGGCGACCGGGACCACGCCGCCGTGCCCCTGCGCGAAGGGGCCACGGTCGAGGTACTGCCCCCGTTCGCGGGCGGCTGACGCCCCGCGCGACACCGGACCCGCCCCACGCCCGCCCCTCCCCGAGGACCTGAACCATGACGCTCGCCCCGGACACCTCCGTCCACCACTCCTGCGCCCCCGGATGCGCGCGCAGACGGACGCACCGACGGACGCACGCATGGACGCGTGGGCGGATGCACGGATCAATGACCCGGCCGGGCGCAGGAGCAGGTGGTATACACCGCGTATGCCCCGTTCGCGTATTCCGTTCCCCGTGGTGACCGGGGGCGGAGTGCGGCGTTCGGCGGCCCGTCTGGGGCGCGCGCTCTCCCCGCGCGGCGCGCTCGCCCTGCACACCGTGGACGGTGCCCTCTCCTTCGCCCTGCGTGCCGCGCTGGCCATGGCGCTGCCGGCGCTGCCGATGGCACTCGCCGGGCGGGCCGACCAGGCCGTCTACGCCATGCTGGGCTCCTTCACCACCACGTTCGGCCGCAATCTGCCCTACGCACGCCGGGCCCGGGTCCTCGCCCTGGTCGCGGTGGCCATGACCGCGTGTGTGGGCTGCGGTTCGGCGCTTGCCGCGTGGGCCCATCCACGGGATGGGGGAGCGGGCGCCGCGGTGGTGGTCGTGGCCATGGCCGTGGTGGCCGGAGCCGCGAAGCTCGCCTGTGACGCGGCACGTCTGAGCGGGCTGGGCGCCGTGCTGCTGCTCTTCTCCTTCGCCGTGTCGGCCAACGGTTCCCCGACCCCCGCCGACGTCCTTCCGCGGACCGCGCTGGCCGCATCGGGGGCGGCCGTTGCCTGGACGCTGGCCGTGGCGGGCTGGTTCGTGCACCCGGACCGCCCGCAGCGCCTCGCCGTCGCCGCGGCACTCCGCGAACTCGCCGAGCTGCGCGGGGCGGCCGACGCCGGGTACGGCGGTGGCCCCGGCAGACACCGGGCGACCGCCGCCGTGCTCCAGGCGTACCGGACGCTCGGCGTGCTGCCTCCGACGGCCGCCGAGCGGGGCGTCCGGGGTGGCACCTGCCTGCGCCTCACCGACTTCTCCTGGTCGCTGCTCATCGGCTCCGCCCGCCGGCCTCCCGACGTACCCGCCGGACTGGAGCGCCATCTGCGCCGCCAGGTCCGGCTGCTGGTGAGCCGTCGCCGCGATCCGTACCTGCTGCCCGAACTGTCGCTCCCGCCCGTCACCCCCAGGGCCGGGCCGGTCCCCGTGGCCGGCCCCGAGCCCGCTTCGGCCGATCCCGCCACCCGGCGCGCCGCGGAGCTGCGCGCCGCGGAACTGGTGACGGGGCGGCACCACGGGCGCCAGGGCCACAGATCGGTCCTGTACGTGCCCGCCCTGCGGATGACCCTCGGCACCGGTCTGGCGGGATCGACGGGCCTTCTGCTGGGCCTCGGCCACGGCTACTGGGCGGCGATCTCGGCCGCCGCGGTTCTGCACTCGATCAACGTCCGTACGGCGGCCCAGCGGGCGGTGCAGCGCACCCTGGGCACGGTCGCCGGACTGCTGCTCGCACTCGGCGTGCTGGCACTGCGCCCCGATCCGCTGGTGCTCGTCCTGGTCATCGTGCTGCTGGAGTTCCTGCTGGAATACGTGGTGGCCCGCAACTACGGCCTCGGCGTCGTCTTCCTCACCCCGCTGGCGCTGCTGCTGGCCGACCTGGCCGCGCCCTCGCCGGCCGGGGCCCTGGTCCTGGACCGGGCGCTGGGCAGCGTCCTCGGGATCGTCATCGCGCTGGGCTGTGCGCTGCTGGTGGTCCACGACCACGCGGCGGTTCGGGCGGAACGCGCGCTCGCCGCGTGCACGCAGGCGGCCGAGCATGCGGAGCACACCCTGGACCACCGTGTGGAGCCGTCGTTCCCGGTCGTCCAGACGCATCTGGCGGCAGCGGTGGTGGAACTGCGCGAGGCCGATGACGCCGCGGCGGGCGAACTCTGGCCGGCCGAGATCGACCCCACCGAACTCGCCGCCGCGGAACAGCGGGCCTACCTGCTCCTGGAGCGGTTCGGCCGGTGGCGGTGACGGCGCTGTGACGTGGTGACGCTGTGACGTGGTGAAGCGGTCCCCGGCGAGGACCGCTTCACCACCCGCTCAGGCCGCGGGGTCGATCGTGACCTTGACGTGTTTCATGATCGGCTGGTCGCTCTGGGTGCTGTAGTCACCGAGCGCGCACAGCACGTTCATCTCCGGCATGTAGCCGGCCGCGCACCCCCGGGGGATGTCGTAGGGGATGGCGAGGTAGCCGGTGACGGAACGCCGACTGCCGTCCCCGGCGGTGCTGGTGATGTCGACGGGACCGAGATCGGCGATGCCGCGTTCACGCATGTCGGCCCGGTTCATGAACACGAGCGTGCGCAGGTTCTTGATGCCGCGGTAGCGGTCGTTGTCGGAGTAGATCGTGGTGTTCCACTGGTCGTGGGACCGCATGGTGCCCAGCGCCAGTGTGCCGGGGGCGGGCACGACGTCGGGCAGTGCGGCGGCGGAGAACTCGGCGCGTCCGGACGGGGTCAGGAAGACCAGTTCACGGGCCGGCTGCTTGATCCGGAAGCCGAGCGGAAGGCGCACCCGGCGGTTGAAGTCCTCGAAGCCGTCGAGGACCCGGGCCATGGTGTCGCGGATCCGGTCGTAGTCCTCGATGTACCAGTGCCAGGGCGTCCTGCTGTCCGGCAGCGCCGCGTGGGCCATGCCGGCGACGATGGCCGGCTCGGACAGCAGGTGCGGGGAGGCGGGGCGCTTCATGCCGATGGACAGGTGGACCATGCTCATCGAGTCCTCGACGGACGTGCTCTGGACGCCCTTGCGCTGATGGTCCTTCTCGGTACGGCCCAGACACGGCAGGATCAGCGCCCGGCGGCCGTGGACGAGGTGGCTGCGGTTGAGCTTGGTGCTCACCTGGACGGTGAGTTCGCAGGTGCGCAGCGCCGCGTAGGTGGCCGGGGTGTCGGGCGCCGCGAGCGCGAAGTTGCCGCCCATGCCGATGAACACCTTCACATCGCCGCGCTGCATCGCCTTGATCGTGTCGACGGTGTCCAGGCCGTGCTCACGTGGCGGCCGGATCTCGCAGACCTCGGCGAGACGGTCCAGGAACTCGTCGGAGGGGCGGTGATCGATGCCGCAGGTGCGGTTGCCCTGTACGTTGCTGTGCCCGCGTACGGGGGAGGGGCCCGCGCCCTCCCGCCCCAGATTGCCGCGGAGCAGCAGCAGGTTGACGATCTCCCGGACGGTGTCGACCCCGTGTTCGTGCTGGGTGAGCCCCAGGCACCAGCTGACGATGGACCGGTCGGCCTCGCCGTACACCCGCGCCGCCTTGAGGATGTCGGCGCGGCTCAGCCCGGACTGGGTCTCGATCTCCTCCCACGGTGTGGCCTCGCACAGCGCCCGGTACTCCTCGAAGCCCGCGGTGTGCCGGTCGATGAACTCCCGGTCCAGCGCCTTGGGATCGGACTCGGACTGCTCCAGGATCGACTTGGCCATGCCACGCAGCAGAGCCATGTCACCGCCGATGCGCGGTTGCAGATTGAGGGTGCTGGTCCGGGTCGTCCTGAAGAGCGCCATGTCCGTGAAGTCATGGGGGACGATGGTGCGGGTGGCCGCCGCCTCGACGAGCGGATTGATGTGCACGATCTGGGCGCCGCGGTGGTACGCCTCGGCGAGGGCGGTGAGCATCCGGGGCGCGTTGGAGGCGGCGTTGACCCCCATGATGAACAGCGCGTCGGCGCTCTCCCAGTCCTTGAGGTCGACGGTGCCTTTTCCGGTGCCCAGGGACGCCTGGAGGGCGCGGCCGCTGGCCTCGTGACACATGTTGGAGCAGTCCGGCAGGTTGTTCGTGCCCAGCTCACGGGCCATCAACTGGTAGAGGAACGTGGCCTCGTTGCCGAGCCGGCCGGAGGTGTAGAACGCGGCCCGGTTCGGGTCGTCCAGCCCGCGCAGGGTGCTGCCGACCAGCTCGAACGCGTCCTTCCAGCTGATCGGGACGTAGTGGTCCGACTCGGGGTCGTAGACCATCGGCTCGGTCAGCCGGCCCTGGTTCTCCAGGTCGTAGTCGCTCCACCCGGACAGCTCGGTCACCGAGTGGCCGGCGAAGAACTCGCGCCCGACCCGTTTGCGGGTCATCTCCCAGGTGACGTGCTTGATCCCGTTCTCGCAGATGTCCAGGTGCAGGCCCTTGGTGTCGTCCGGCCACGCGCACCCGGGACAGTCGAACCCGGTGTTCTCATGGTTCATCCGCATGATGGCCCGCGGACCGTCGACGAGAGCACCCTCGCGCACCAGGAAACCGGTCACGCTCTTCGCCGCGCCCCAGCCCGCCGCGGGGTGGTGGTAGGGGTGGAACTCCGGATCTCCCTCGGGTGCGGGGCCGACCGCGGGCTCCAGTGGCTGCTGCTCGTCCTGGTTGGTGCTCAAGGCCTTCAACCCTTCCACCGTTCGGGCACGGGTGAAAAACGATCCTTTTCGGGCAGGCTATGCAGCCCGATCGGCACCCGCCACTCGGCTCCCGGTGCCCGGTGTGTCCGCAGGGCACGACCGGGCTGCACCGCGATGCCCGCGCGGTTAGCCTGGGGCGCAGCCCGCCCCGTTCACCGAGGGCGGCATTCCGGCCGGGCACGGTGATCCACCGGGCCATCGAGGTGGTCACCCTTGACGTCCATGAACCGTCTGCCGAAGCTCTCCGCCGTTCCCCGGCTCGTCGCCTCGGTGGTCGTCGGTGCGGTGATCGGTGCGGTCACCGGCGTACTGGCCAACGGGCCGCTGGGCATCCTCGCCGGGATCGCGGCGGCGGAGACGATCTTCGTCGTGGCGGGCTGGATCGCGCTGTGGCCCATGGACGCGGACACCACCCACCGCAACGTCCGGCGCGAGGAGTTCCGGCCGGTCCTCGAAGAGCTGGTCGTCGTGGCGGCCGCCGTGTGCGGACTGTTCGGCATTGTGGTGATGCTGCTCGTCGGCCAGTCGGACCTGGGCCACGCCGCGGCCGCGACGGCACTGTGCGGCGTGTTCATGGCCTGGGCGTCGCTCCACCTGATGTACGCCACCCGCTACGCGTACCTCTACTACCTCCCCTCCGAGGGCGGGATCGACTTCAATTCGCAGGACCGGCCGAAGTACGTCGACTTCCTCTACTTCAGCTACAACCTCGGGATGACGTACCAGGTCTCCGACACCGACGTCTCCAGTTCCACGATCCGCGCGATCGCCCTCCGGCACTGCCTGCTGTCGTACGTGTTCGGCGCCAGCATCCTGGCCACCACCATCAACCTCGTCACCGGGATCGTCACCGGCTGATTCCTCACGGCTTCGCGGGGGCGAAGGACAGCATGCGGGCCTCGTGCTCGCTGCCGGAGCCGTTCACACCCGACGGAGTGACGACGATCCGGCCGTTCACGCAGGCCGGGTTCCCGGCGAACATCCTGGATTCCGTGGACCTGGCCGGTGCGGGGTGCCGCATCACCGTCTTCTCCGTGTCCACGCCGCCCGGACCGATGCGGAGGACACCGTCCGGCCGCGAGGGCGGGGCCCCGGCGGGCCGGAACCCTCTCGCGGCGGTCCACGGGTCCTCCACGGCACGTGACACGAACGCGTCGCCATGACGACGGACCGGCCCCTATGCTCGGCAAGGACCGGAAGGCGGCCATGGACAGGGAAAGCAGCGGCATGACACACGCGCACCGCCACAACACCCCTCGGAGCACGGAGAAGTCGGCCGTTACGCCCGTCATCACCGCGGTCCGCACCACGCCGAGCACCCGGACCGAGGCACCGCCCACCGGACTGGCGGCACTCCAGGCCGGTCCGGGCAACGCGATGGTCGTCCGGATGCTCCGTGCGGCCGGTCACCCCTGGGCCCAGGAGCCGCCCGCGTACACCGCCGAGGACGACCACCGGCATGCCGAGCAGCCGCAGCAGTCCGAACGGCCGAGCCGGCCTCGGCCACCCGGTACGCCCCGAAGCCCCGTACGACCCGCGGTGCAGCGGTCCACCGTCCACGACGTGCTGCGCACCTCGGGCCGGGCGCTGGACGAGGAGACCCGCACCGACATGGAGGCCCGCCTCGGCGCGGACTTCTCCGACGTCCGCATCCACACCGACGCCGCGGCAAGGGCCTCCGCCGCCGAAGTCGGCGCCCACGCCTACACCAGCGGCAACCACATCGTGATCGGCACCGGCGGCGGCGACCGCCATACCCTCGCCCACGAACTCACCCATGTCATCCAGCAACGCCACGGCCCCGTAGCCGGCACCGACCGGGGGGACGGCCTCAAGGTCAGCGACCCGTCCGACCGCTTCGAGCGCGAGGCCGAGGCGAGTGCCACGTACGCCATGGGTCTCGGTACCACCCCGGCGGCACGGATCCAACGGACGGCCGGGCGTTCGGCTCCCCGGTCCGCGACGGCGGCGGGGCCCGCGGCAGTACAGCGGACAGCGACGCTCACTGCCCTCAACGCGTCAGCGAGCACCGGGGCGTTCGGGCAGGACCAGGCGGAGGAGGGCGGTGTCGGGACGGTGGCGCTCGTCCCCGCCGTGCTCAGCGACGACCTGGACCTCTTCGCGATCGCCGACACATACAACACGGGATTCGACGAGGACACCTCGCCGGTGGACAGCTTCGCCCTGGTGATCGGGGTGAACTGCTGGCGCGCCCCGGGGACCGACCCGGAAACCCTGCTGAGGAACAAGATCAGCAATTTCACGGGCCGTTGGGACAACACCCGGTTCCGGGTCGAGATCATCGGATTCACCTGGGCCGACCACCGCGTCACCTCCGCCGCGGGCATCAACCAGGCCACCATCCCCTACGGCGAGATAAGGGACCGGATCCAGCGCGACCCCAAGGTGGCCGAACTGGTCGAGGGGCTGAAGAACCGGGGCAGGGAACACGTCTACCTGCACATCGGCGACTCCGACACCCAGTCGTTCGCCACGGCGGCGGGACCGCTCTTCTCCGCGGCCGCCACGGCCCTCGGCACGGGTGAGACGGACCTCTTCAGCGGCGGCTACACGGCTCCCGGGAGCATCAAGGACACCGACGACGGCATCCTGATCTGGCACGCCGGCCAGGTGGACCTGGCCGTCCGGGACGCCATGGCCGAGGTGGACCCGAGTGCCGTCTACTACCCCGAGCCGAACACCTTCGTGAAGGTGAAGACGGATTGGGACATGCACGAGCTGGAGGACGGCATCTCCTTCGGAACCGGCAAGCTGGAGGGCAAGCAGCTGGTGGAGTCGCTGCGTTCCACGCGCTCGGACGTGACGCAGGGCTTCGACTCCCGTTACGCGATCACCACCGACATGAGCCGGGTCGGCGAGAGCGTGGGCGGACACGAGCGCGGTGCGGCCGTCACCGAAGCCACCCTCAAGAAGCTCTTCGACCTCGCCCAGAGCCACGCCAGGAAGCAGGAGTGGCGGGACCGCGTCGCCGCGGCGTACGGACTGGCCCCCGGTCAGAAACTGGCCCTGGCCGACCTCGTCTACGGGAAGGTGACCGACGTGGGCGTGCTCGGGAAGCTGGCCGCCATGAACCTCGGCGCCGACGACCCCAAGTACGCCAGCGGCCTCAAGAAGAAGATCAAGGAGACCGCGGAACTGGCGGGCCTCGGCGATCAGGTGGTGGACATGGCGGTCCGAAGCAGGATCACACTGCTCCATGCCATGACCCAGGCCTGGCGGGCACTGTCCGAGCGGTCTTCGAATCGAACCAACCGCTAGGGTCCTCCGGTTCCGCCGAGGAACCTAGGCGCTCTCGTCGCCCACCGACACCACGACAGCGGTCGTACGTCCCCCGGGCGCGTCATAGGTGACGGTCTCGCCGGCGCGACGGCCGAGCAGCGCGCTGCCGAGCGGGCTGTCCGCGGTGACCAGCGTCAGGTCCAGTGCCTCGGGGAACTCGCTGATCCGGATGGTCGTCTCCGTGGCGTCCGCGAACCGCACCTTCACCGTGCTGCCCACGCCGACCGTGTCGGTCGAGGGCGGCCCCGCGACGTCCGCCTCGCGGAGCCGGCCGTCGATCTCGGCGATACGGGTGTCCAGATGGTCGAGATCCGTGCCGCGCTGCAACTCGTCCGCCTCGTCCGCCCGGTCGCCCACCTGCTCCCCGCCGCGCAGCGTGGCGGCGACGGTGGCGCGCTCGGTGCGCAGGTCGGCGAGCTCCTGTTCCAGGGCCCTGCGGGCGGCAGCGCTCATGGGTTCGGGTCCACCGTTCATTCCTGCTCCCGTCGCGCGGGCGGCACGGTCCAGCACCGCAGGTCATAAGTGACATTCGTAAGATATCAGGCATATCCACACGCTGTGGAGGTGAGCCGGGAGCGGCCCGCCACTCACCCGATACGGCGGTGTCCGCCTCCAAGCGAGGGACGGATACCGGACAGCCCTTAGACTCCGCGAATGGCGAAGTACTTCGACGTGCACCCCGAGAATCCTCAGCGGCGCACCATCAGCAGCGTTGCCGACAGCATCCGGTCCGGGGCGCTCGTCGCGTATCCGACGGACTCCTGCTACGCACTGGGATGCCAACTCGGCAGCCGTGACGGGATCGGCCGGATCCGCTCGATCCGGAACCTCGACGACCGTCACCACTTCACGCTCGTCTGCCAGAACTTCGCCCAGCTGGGTCAGTTCGTGCAGGTCGACAACGATGTGTTCCGTGCGATCAAGGCGGCGACGCCCGGCAGTTACACCTTCATCCTTCCCGCGACGAAAGAGGTGCCGCGCCAGCTGCTGCACCCGAAGAAGAAGACGGTCGGAGTCCGGATCCCCGACCATGTGGTCACTCAGGCGCTGCTCGCCGAACTCGGGGAGCCGCTCCTCTCCAGCACCCTGCTGCTGCCCGACGAGGACGAGCCGATGACGCAGGGCTGGGAGATCAAGGAACGCCTCGACCACGTGGTGGACGCCGTGGTCGACTCGGGTGACTGCGGCACCGAGCCGACCACGGTCATCGACTTCTCCGGCGGCGAACCCGAGATCGTCCGCCGGGGCGCCGGTGACGTCACGCGGTTCGAGTAGCCGCCACGGCCGTACGCCGCACCGGCTCCGCGGACGCCCCGTCGAAGCGCTCCGGGACCAGGCGCGCCACATCGGGGTGTGCACCGAGCGGCGCCGAGACGAAACAGCCCCCGGCCTCCAGGGCGCGGCGGGCGAAGTGACCGGGGGCCATCAGGCGGCGGGGCCCCCGCCCCCCCCGGGTGGCCCGCCCCCGGTGGTGACGCACCGCCACCCCCCGGGGAGG
>NZ_JBHXTM010000014.1:65767-129158 GCF_042677325.1 Streptomyces sp. NPDC127117 | reverse complement strand
AAAGTGGGGGTGTCCACCGGGGGCCCCCCAGACAAACGACCCCCGGGCACCCGGGGGGGGGGGGCCTTCGTGACGGGGGCCCAACCGGGGCCGGGCCACCGGCACCCGCCGGTTGGCCCGCCGCCGGAGGTCTCGCACCGCCTCCGCCGGTGACGGCGGAGGCGGTGGCGCAGAGGTGGCCGGCGACCACTGGGCGTCCCGGCCGCCGCCCGAGCGGGCCGGCCATCACCTCTGTGTCCGCACCGGCCGCCGGCACCTGTCGGCCCGCGCGAGGCGGCGAGCACCTGGGCCGGTGCGGGCAGGGCGAGGCCGAGGAAGGACAGCTCGGCTTTCAGGCCGGGCCGCCGGGCACGCACCAGGTCGAGCAACGCCCGGTGGGTGGCGATGCCCGCCCGGTCGCGGGTGCCGTGCGCGACGGCCGGCAGGGTCGGCGCCGCGGGCCCGTCCCTCATATCGCCGCCGCCAGGCTGTAGCCGCGCTCGGGGACCGTACACGCCGGCCGGGCATGCCCGTCCTGCGTGGATTCGTCGCGCTCTTCGTCCTCGGCGGGGCGGGGAACGAGTCGACGTACAAGATGATCCCGGCGATCTTCCGGGCCACGGCACGGGCGGAGATGACCGAAGGGGCCGTGCCGGCCGAGCGACGCTCACGGCGCCGGACAACGGCCCTGATCGAAGTGGCAGGCGCGATCGGCGCCTTCGGCGGGGTGCTGGTCAACCTGGCCATCCGCCAGTCCTTCCTGGAGACGGGGAACGGACAGGCCGCGTACGTGGCGTTCCTCGGCCACTACGCCCTCTGCCTGGCACTGACCCGGGCCTGCTGCCTGCGCCGGTCCGCGCGCCGCCTGCCGGACGCGTGATCGCTCCGTCTCCCGCGCCGGTGGAACGCCCATGGGCCCGGGGAGATACTGGGGGGAGCCGCACGATTGGAGGGTGTCATGATCATCCTCGGTGTCATTCTGCTGGTCATCGGCTTGGTCGCCGGAATCTCGATCCTGTGGACCATCGGTGTCGTGCTCGTCGTGATCGGGGCCATCCTGTGGATCCTCGGCGCAGCCGGGCACGCGGTCGGCGGCCGACGCCACTACTGGTAGCGCCGCCGCACCGGCCGTCACAGCCCCGGGAACCGTCGCATACGGATGTCGCAGTAGCTACGCAGGCCGTCGACCAGGGCGTGGATGGCGGATCGGGCGTAGTGGGAGGCGTCCCAACCCGCGTACAGGGGGACCGTCAGCGGGCCGTCCGGGGTGTGCACGATCAGTTCGGACAGGCCGAAGCGGGCGTCGTCGGTGACCAGGCAGACTCCACGCCCCGCCGCGGCGAGCGCCTGAGCGAAGGGTGAGGAGCCGGTCTCCGACACGGCGGCGAAGCCGAGCCCCGCCCGGCTGACCGCCTCGTCGACGACCAGCCGGGCCGCATTGGACCGGGTCATGAGGATGAGCGGCTCGCTGACCAGCTCGGCGAGGCCGATCGTGGAGCGCCCGCTCCAGGCGTGCTCGGCGGGAACCTGGGCGATGACAGGGGTACGGCCCAGGAACGCGGATTCCAGCGGGGCCGGGGCCGGACTGGTGGAGATGCCGAGATCCGCGTCGCTGCGCGCCAGCGTGTCGAAGACCCGGCTGGGGTCTTCCTGGATGGCGTCGCGCAGCGTGGGCCCCGCGCTGCCGCCGCCCGCCATGAACGGGGCCAGGAGGTAGGCGACGGTGGACGGGGCGGTGACCACCGTGAGCGCCGCCTGCTCGCCCTGCCCCACGGCGGACATCGTCTCGGCGGCCTGCTCGGCCCGGCGCACCAGGTCCTGGGCAATGGGACGGAAACGGCGGCCG
Source organism: Streptomyces sp. NPDC127117 (assembly GCF_042677325.1). NCBI lineage: Bacteria > Bacillati > Actinomycetota > Actinomycetes > Kitasatosporales > Streptomycetaceae > Streptomyces > Streptomyces sp. NPDC127117. The sequence goes on along the minus strand of NZ_JBHXTM010000014.1, from coordinate 127,333 downwards.
GCGGCGTTCAGCGTCAGCGAGCCCGGACGGCGGGTGAACAGAGAAACCCCCAAGTCCTTTTCCAGAGCGCTCAATTGGCGCGATAGAGAGGGCTGGGCGATATGCACCTGGCGAGCCGCGGCGGTGACCGAATCGGCCTCCGCGACGGCAAGGAAGTAGCGCAGCACCCGCAGTTCCATGGCCGCCTCCAGGGAGCCTCGACACCTTCTCATACCTTGAAGGTATGAGAAGCGTAGCAATCAAGTATTAGACGCTATGGGTGATCGAATCCCAAACTGTGGCTGTCAAGCTCACCGTCCCGGCTCCTTCGCCGAAGGGCTCCCCAGCGTCCGGTCCTCCCGCACCGTCCGGCCCCCTCACCGAAGGCTCCGCGTCCGCCGGAGGCCCACCCATGCATGTCCGACTTCCCGACGCCGCTGAAGCGCGGGGCACCCGCGCTTCGAGTCAGGCCCGCCGAGCAGGTCTCGCCTCGTTCGTCGGCACCACCATCGAGTGGTACGACTTCTACATCTACGGAACGGCGTCCGCGCTCGTCTTCGGAAAGCTGTTCTTCCCCGACGTGTCGCCCGCCGCCGGAGTGCTCGCCTCCTTCGCGACGTTCTGGGTCGGCTTCCTCGCCCGGCCCATCGGCGGGATCATCTTCGGGCACCTGGGCGACCGCATGGGCCGCAAGGGCACCCTGGTCACCACGCTGCTCATGATGGGCGCCGCCACCTTCCTGGTCGGAGTGCTCCCCACCCACGCGCAGATCGGTGTCGCCGCCCCCTTCCTGCTGGCGCTGCTGCGCGCCGTCCAGGGCATCGCGGTGGGCGGCGAATGGGGCGGCGCGGTCCTGATGGCGTCCGAGAGCGCCCCCAAGGGCCGGGGCTCCCTCTTCGCGATGCTGGTGCAGCAGGGCTCCCCGGCCGGGGCGATCCTGGCCACCCTGGTCTTCCTCGCGGCCGGCACCCTGGATGACGCCGCCTTCGCCTCATGGGGCTGGCGCGTGCCGTTCCTGCTGTCCGGACTGCTCGTCGTGGTCGGGCTGGTGATCCGTCTGAAGGTCGAGGAGTCGGAGGACTTCGAGCGGGTCAAGGAGAGCGGCGACGTGGTGAAGCTCCCGATCGCCGAGGTGCTGCGCACCGACTGGCGCACCGTCCTGCTGGGCATCGGCGCCTCGATCATGGGTATCTCCGCCGCGTACTTCACCAACACCTTCGTGCTCTCCTGGACGACGAACGAGCTGCACATGAACCGGCAGACGATGCTGTACGTCCTGCTCGCGCTCTCCGTGGTGCAGTTCCTGTGGCAGCCGCTGGCCGCGCTGATCTCCGAACGGGTCGGCGAGGCCCGGTTCATGGTGTGCTCGCTGCTGGCCAATGTCGTGGTCGCCGTCCCGATGTTCCTGCTGATCAACACGGCGCGCCCGGTCCTGGTGTTCTGCGGCATCGCGCTCGCCATGATCAGCGGCTCCGGGTACTACGCCGTCCTGGCCGGATTCCTCGCCCGGGCCTTCCCCTCCCGGGTCCGCTACACCGGCATCTCGCTCTCGTACCAGCTGTGCTCGACCCTCATCGGCGGCACGACCCCGCTGGTCGCCCAGGCACTGCTGACGTCCGGCGGCGGCTCGATCTGGCCCGTGGTCGGGTTCTACGCGACCCTGCTGCTGGTCACCACGGCGTGCGTCGCCGTGCTCGCCCGGTTCATGGACCGGCGCGCACCGAGCGCGCCGCCCGTCGCGGCGACCGTCTGACGACACCGCACGTCACCGCCCGCCACCGCCCCATCACACCGTCGTACCCAAGGAGTTGACCCCGTGCGCCTCGACGCCGTGTTCCACAACGGACGATTCGCCACCCTCGACCCGGACCGCCCCGGGGCCCGCGCCATCGGCGTACTGGGCGGCCGGATCGCGGCTCTCGACGAGGAGTTGGAGGGGTGCACCTCCGACACCGTCGTCGACCTCGGAGGCGCGCACGCCGTGCCCGGCTTCAACGACGCCCATCACCACCTCAGCCTGGTCGGCAAGGGGCGGCGCGAGCTCGACGTCTCGTACGCCGCGGCGCCCACCCTCGACGCGCTGTACCGGGCCGTGGCCGAGCGGGCCGCGGCGCTGCCCGCCGACGCCTGGGTGCTGGGCGCGGGCTACGACCAGAACAAGACCGGCGCCCATCCGACCGCCGAAGCGCTCGACCGGGCCGCCGGGGGCCGCCCGGTCTGGCTGGTGCACACCTCGCACCACATGGCCGTCGCCGGCACGGCGGCGTTCGCGCGGGCCGGCTTCACCGACCTCACCGCGGTGCCCGACGTCCCCGGCGGTCATGTCGTGCGTGACGCGTCCGGCCGGGCGCAGGGGCTGCTCCAGGAGACGGCGATGCAACTGGTCGAGCGGGTGCTGCGGCCGGAGCCCGCCGAGGAGTGGACCGCCAACATCGCCGAGGGGGCACGGGCCGCCCTCGCGGTCGGACTCACCAGCGTGACCGAGCCGGGCATCGGCGTCGTCGACGGCATCGGCAACGGCCCCGCCGACCTCGACGCCTACCTGCGGGTCCGGGAGAGCGGCCGGCTCGGCGTCCGGATGACGGTCATGCCGTACATCACCGCACTGCGCGACTGCGGCGTCTTCGAGCCGGACACCACCTGGTACGGCCTCGACCTCGGTCTGCGCACCGGCTTCGGTGACGAGTGGCTGCGCATCGGACCGACGAAGATGCTGTCCGACGGCTCGCTGATCGGCCGCTCCGCGGCGATGTGCTGCGACTACCACGACACCCCCGGCAACAGCGGTCTGCTCCAGCACGAGCCCGAGCAGATACGCCGCTACATCGTCGAGGCGCACCGCTGCGGCTGGCAGATCGCCACACACGCCATCGGGGACGCCGCACTGGACGTCGTCCTCGACGCATACGCGGAGGCGCAGCGGCTGCGTCCGCGCGCCGATGTGCGCCACCGGATCGAGCACGCCGCGGTGACCAGCGACGCGCAGGTCGCCCGGATCGCGGCGCTCGGCCTGATTCCGGTGCCGCAGGGCCGGTTCCTCTCGGAGATCGGTGACGGGCTCCTGGCGGCGCTGGGCCCCGAACGGTCCCGGCTGGCCTACCGGATGCGGTCGTTCCTCGACGCGGGGCTGGTGCTGCCCGGTTCGTCCGACGCCCCCGTGGTCGCCTCGGACCCGCTGCTGAGCATCCACGACATGGTGAACCGGACGACCGCCTCGGGTGCGCCGATCGGACCGCACGAGGCGGTGACGGCACGGGAGGCGCTGACCGCGTACACGATCGGCTCGGCCCACGCCGTCCACGAGGAGCACATCAAGGGAACCCTCGCCCGGGGCATGCTCGCCGACTTCACGGTGCTCAGCGACGACCTGCTGGGCGTGGCCCCGGAACGCATCGCGGAGCTGACGGTGGGGGCGACCGTGGTCGGCGGCCGGGTCGCCCACGACACCGGGGCGCTCAAGGTCTCCTGAGCGCACGCCCCGCAGGGGAGCGGAGCCGGGCGGCGCCGGTTCCGCACGGTGCCGGTCCCGACGTGACACGGTGCCGGTCCCGCCGTGGCTCAGGCCCGGAAGGCCGCGGCGAACACGGCCGGCATTCGTGCCCAGGACGGCCGCTGCGCCAGCCGGGTCAGCCGGCGGCCGGTCAGAGCGGCGCTGCGCGCGGTGACGAACCAGGGGGGCTTCGGGAACAGCGCCAACTCGCCTCCCGCGACCGACCTCGGGAAGGGCCGGAACGGTCCCCGGACGACGGTGCGCTCCGGCGCGTCGATCAGCAGGGCGTTGTGCACCACCCCGATCCCGCTCCGGGCATCGGCGACGGTGTGGCCGGGAAAGGCACCCCAGGGCGCCGTCGCGGTGAGGAAACCCAGCGCGGTCCAGGCGTTGACGGCGACCGTTCCGTACCGCAGCTCCGCCACCGCACGGTCGAATGCCCCGCCCAGGCGCTTGGAGGTGACCGGGTCGATCACGATGTTCGCCCCGAGGGTGCCGAAGAGGTCCCGGTTGGCGTGTTCGACGGCCCGGTCGAGGAACTCGGCGCCCAGGCCGGGGAGGGTGAGCACACCGAGCACGGGGGCGAAGTACTCGGTCGTCCCCACCTCCGCCGTGGCGTCGCCGCCCCGGAGCTCGATCAGCAGCCGTGAGCCCTCCGTGCCCTGCCACTCGGCCCCCGGATGGCTGCGCGCCGCGTCGGCCAGCCGGTCCGCGCTGCCCGGATACCAGGCGGGCCGGGCCGGGGCCGTCCGCAGGGCGTCCCGCAGATGCCCGAGGAATGCCTCGCGCTGCGGCCAGTCCCCGCTGACCACGACCACCTGCGAGGCGATGCAGTTGTGGCCGCTGTTGTGCAGCCGCTGGGTCGCGATGTGCTCGGCCTGGTAGCGGAGATCGGCGGCGCTCCAGGCGCCCGGGACCACGATCACCGGGGAGACGCCGCCGAGTTCGCTGGTCATCGGCTTGCCGAGCAGCGGGGTGCCGGCGGCCTTGCGGGCCCGGCCCTCCTCGCCGGGACCGAAGGCGACGACGTCATGGGTGGTGAGACTGCCGGTGATGTGGACGTGCGCGACGTCCGGGTGGTTCGCGAGACGGCCGCCCACATCGCCGCCGCCGGTCACGATGCGCAGCACACCGTGGTCGATGAGCGGGGCGAGCGCGCGCCGGTAGACCGGTTCGAGATCGTCCATCACCGGGTTGAGCTTCAGCACGACGACCCGGTTGTGCGCGACCAGTTCGTACAGCACGTCGAGCGGTGCGATGGAGGTGACGTTGCCGGCGCCGAGCACCAGACCGATGCCCGTGGTGCGTTCGGGGTGCAGCGCGCCTAGGCCCGCCCGGCGCCGTACGGTGTCCGCGTCGACCCGGGGCGGCATCCACACCTCGGCGCTGAAGCCGTTCAGGAGCAGCCGGTCCCGAACGGTGAGCGGAAGGACCGGCACGGTCACCCGGCCGCCCGGTGCCCGCCCGAACTTCGCGCCGTCCAGCGGGCCGTGGCCCGAAGCGATCGTCCGGAGCGTGCGGGCGAGCGCGTCCAGGGAGGTCAGCAGCGCGTACGGGCCGGAGAGCCACTCCTCGCCGACGAGCGGCGAGTGCTCCGGCAGCAGCTTGATCCGGCTCGCGACCCGTACCCAGTTCTCGGCCTCGGCACAGACCGTGGCATGCACCCGGGTCAGCAGCGCGCCCCGGTCGGCCAGGGACGTCGCCGCCCAACGCCGTTCACCCCGGGCGAGTTCGGCCAGCAACGTGTCGAGTGCGGGCGCCTCCCCGGTCGCCGTTCCGGTGCTGCCTTCGGGTGCTGCGGCAGTCATGGTGCTCTCCTTCGATCACGACGCACGGACGGGAGCCGTGCTGCGGAGTCGGTTCGTGGCACAAGGTCTCCCCGGACCACACCAAGATGACGGATATCCGGACGCCCGGCCATGGGCGGGCACCGCGAGATCCACCGGACCGCACTGTGCCGCCGCACAATACGACCGACATGCGGCGGGTACGGTTGCGGCATGCGCGACACCACGGGCTGCGGGCCCGTCTTCGCCGAGATCCTCGCCTCCGTCGGTGAACTCACCGATGTGACCGTCCGGAAGATCGCCGCGGACGAGTCCGGCTACACCGAGAGCCCGCTCCCTCCCGCCCTGCTCCGCGACCTCGTGCACGCCAACATCGAGGCCCTCCTGCGCAAGGAGACCGGCGGCGGGGACGTCTGCGAGGAGACGGCCCGGCGGGCCGGGCGGATCAAGGCCGAACACGGCGTCCCGCTCCCGGCGTTGCTGCACGCCTTCCGGCTCGGCGGCATGGAGATCTGGGAGTGGGCGATCGCCCGCGCCACCACCGGCGAACAGGCCGACGCACTGCTGCGCCGCTCCACACACTTCTGGGCCGTGCTCGACCGCTGCTCCACAGCCGCGACCGAGGCCTACCGCCAGGTCGCCGACGACCGGGAACGCCAGGAGCAGGTGGCGCGACGGGTCACACTGCTCCACGTGTTCGAGGGATCCAACGACGTCCGGTTCGGCAGCGCCGCCGCCGTCCAACGAGCCCTGGGACTGCCGGAACGGGCCTCGTTCCACATCGTGGCCGGCGAGCTGGGGCGCGATGGCGAGGACCCGCTTCCCGCGGTCGGCGCCCGGCTGGCCGACGCCGATGTGGCGTCGGTGTGGACCACCGAGCTGGGCGAGCGGCTGGGCCTGGTCGCACCGGCGGGCGAAGCCGGGACCGCAGCGTTGCTCAGGACCGTGCGGCAGGCGGCGATCGGCCGGGTGGGGGTGAGCCGGCCGTTCGGTACGCTCGCCGCCGCGCCCCAAGCGCTGCGCCAGGCGCGGATCGCCCTGGAGTGCGTGGCTCCGGCGGCCGTCGGCGTCCACCGCTACGGGAGCGCCCCGATCGACGCCCTGGTCGCCGCCCACGCCGAGTCCGCCGCCGAACTGGGCGAGAACGTGCTCGGTCCGCTGCTGTCCGGCGAGGGCGGTGACGAGGTCCTGCTCGGCACCCTGGACGCATGGTTCGCCGCGGACGGCTCGACCGCCGAGGCGGCACGCCGGCTGCACTGCCACCGCAACACGGTGCTGTACCGGATCGCCCGCATCACGGAGCTGACCGGCCGCGCTCCGTCCCGACCGGTCGACGCCGCCGAACTCTACGTAGCCCTGCGGGCGCACCGGCTGTCCGGCGACGCCCGGTAGCGTCCCCCGGCGCGTCGAGCCGCCGTCACCGCTCGCGCCGCTGCGCCGCGCGCCGCAACAGGCCGAGGAACTGCTCCCGTTCCTCGGGCGAGAACGGCGACAGCATCTCCTCGTTCACCTCCACGACCGCGGGCGCGAGCCGGACGGCCAGTTCCCGGCCGCTCCCGGTGATGCGCACCAGTTTGCGGCGCCGGTCCTTCTCGTCCTGGGCCAGCTCCACCAGCCCGCGCCGTCGCAGTCGGTCCAGGAGCGGGGCGGTGGTCGACTTGTCGAGATGGGCCAGCGAGCCGAGCGTGCCCTGATCCATGTCGCCATGGGCGTGCAGCAGGGTCAGGACGGTGAATTGAGGGCCCGTCAGGTCCTGGTGCACCTGCTCGTACCAGAGCCGGGTGTGTGCCTGGTTCAGCTGTCGGGCCAGCGGGCCGACCCCGTTGATGGCGTCGAGCCGAACGCCCGGGGCCTCGTTCTCCTGCGACATCGCTCGCTGCCTCCGCCGAGTTGATTATGACGTACACGTACTTTACCGTGGAGCCAAGTAGGACGTGTACGGAATAACTGTGTGTGACGTTCGTGAACGGAAGGAGGGTGCGATGAAGCTCGTGGTCGCCATGACGGGTGCCACCGGCGCGCCCATCGGGGTGCGCCTGCTGGAGGCACTGAAGGAGCTGGGCGTCGAGACGCATCTGGTCATCAGCCGCTGGGCGCGGACCACGCTGGCGCAGGAGACTCCGTACTCGTCACGCGAGGTGGAGGCGCTCGCTTCGGTGTGCCACGGCCCGGACGACCAGGGCGCCCACATCTCCAGCGGGTCGTTCCGGACCGACGGCATGGTGGTCGTGCCGTGCAGCATGAAGACGCTGGCCTCCATCCGCACCGGTCAGGGGGAGGGGCTGATCGGCCGGGCCGCGGACGTGGTGCTCAAGGAGCGGCGCCGGCTCGTCCTGGTGACCCGGGAGACCCCGCTGTCGGCCGTGCACCTGGAGAACATGCTGGACCTGACGCGGATGGGCGCGGTGATCATGCCGCCGGTCCCGGCGTTCTACAACCGGCCCAGTGGCATCGACGACATCGTCGAGCACATCGTGGCCCGCGTCCTCGACCAGTTCGACCTCGAACTTCCCACCGCCCGGCGGTGGCAGGGATTCGGGGCGGTTGCCGCGGATCGCCCGGCACGTCGCGACCGCCGCGCACCGAACGGCGGACCCCGCCACCCCGCCCGGCCCGTGGAGCGGCCGGAGCACTTCGACGCACTCTGAGAAAGGCCCTGTCATGACCCAACGAGGCAGCGCGCTCAACTTCCGTGACTTCGTGGAGAATCTGCTCGCCACGGGCGACGCCGTCGACATCCGTGAACCGGTCAGCCCCCTGCTGGAGGCCGCGGCCATCACCCGGCGCGTCTACGAGACGAACAGCCCCGCCCCGCTGTTCAGCAATCCGACCGGCACCGAGGCGGGGTTCCGCATGCTCGGAGCGCCGGCCGGCCTGAGCGGCGTCGGCGGCAACACCTACGGCAGGCTCGCGGCCCACTTCGGCCTCCCCGCCGGCACCACCCCGCGCGAGCTGCTGGAGCGTCTCATCGCCGCCATGCACGCCGAACCCCTCGCGCCGCGCGTGGTGGAGACCGGGCCCTGCAAGGAGAACATCCTCACCGGTGACGACGTCGACCTGGAGCGCTTCCCCGTGCCACTGCTGCACGAACACGACGGCGGCCGCTACCTCGGGACCTACGGCTACCACGTGGTGCGTACCCCCGACGGGCGGTGGACCAGCTGGTCGATCAGCCGCGCCATGCTGCACGGGCGCACCACCCTGGTCGGCCCGGCCATGCCCCAGCAGCACCTCGGCATGATCCACGCCATGTGGCGCGACCGGGGCCTGCCCACACCGTGGGCCATGGTGCTCGGTGCCCCGCCCGCCGCCCTGGCAGCCGCGGGCATGCCGCTGCCCGCCGAGGTGAACGAGGACGGCTACGTCGGTGCCCTCGCGGGCAGTCCGGTCGAGGTGGTCCGCACCGAGCTGCACGACCTGCACGTCCCGGCCAACTCCGAGATAGTCCTGGAGGGCTGGATCAGCCCGGACGAGACCGCCCCCGAGGGGCCGATGGGGGAGTACCACGGATACGCCTTCGCCGAGAGCAAGCCGCAGCCCGTCTTCCACGTCGCGGCGATGACCTTCCGCGACGACCCCATCCTGCCGATCTGCGTGGCGGGCCAGCCCCCGGAGGAGAACCACACCATCTGGGGCACCATGATCTCCGCCGTCAGCCTGGAGCTGCTGCGCTCCAGCGGCCTGCCCGTCGACCTGGCCTGGTGCTCCTACGAAGCCGCGACCTGCTGGATCGTCGTGTCCATCGACATCCGGCGGCTGGCGCGGAGCGGGATGAACGAAAGGGAACTGGCCGACGCGGTCGCCGAGGTCCTCTTCGGCTCCCACACCGGATGGCTGGTACCCAAGGTCCTGCTGGTGGCGGACGACATCGACATCACCGACATCGACCAGGTGGTGTGGGCCATGGCGACCCGCCACCACCCCGGCACCGGCACGTACGGCTACCCTCAGGCCCCGGGCATCCCGATGGTCCCCTACCTCACCCCCGAGGAGGTCCGGACCGGCCGCGGCGGCAAGTCCGTCACCAGCTGCCTGCTGCCCGAGCAGTTCGAGGGCGTCACCAAGGGCGTCACGGCATCATTCCGGCACTCGTTCCCCGACCGCATCCGCAGCCGGGTGGAGGAGAACTGGACCGCCTACGGCTTCGCCGGGAGGGCGCTCCCGCCCCGCTGAGCGCCGAGCCTGCTCGCGTACCACCGGTCCGGCGGGCGCACCGGCCGGGTCTGCACTTTCGGGATACCATTTCCGGCGAGTGATCACCCCGCCCTTCGTCGGCCCGCCCCGTGAAAGGCGCGGGCCGCGGACGGGGTGTCGGACGAGGAGGGGTGCGTTGTCGCAGAAAGAGCCGGTGGAAGCGCCGGCACGGTTCGAGCCGAGGGAGCCGCGCCCGGCTGCGGGCGCCCGGCGGGCACTGGCCTCGCTGCGCACCAGTCCGTGATTCCGTCTCCTGTGGGTCTCCAACCTGTTCTTCTACGGCGGCGCGTGGACCCAGACGCTCGTCATGGGCTGGCTCGTCTTCGACACCACCCGCTCCGAGTTCCTGCTCGCCGTGTTCACCGCCGTGCGGCTCGCCCCCATGCTCCTGGGCCCCTTCGCCGGAGTGCTCTGCGACCGCTACGACCGGGTCCGGCTGCTCATGATCGCCTGCCTGTGGGCGCTGGGCGCGGTCGTCGTGGTGGCGGCCATGGCGGCGTTCGGCCAGGTGTCGTACGGGGCGCTGGTCGCCGGGGGACTGGCGATCGGCCTGGCGCAGTCCCCCTCGCAGCCGCCGCGCGCCTCACTCGTCCTCGATCTCGTCGGACGGGAGAACCTGAGCAACGCCAACGCGCTGAACGCGCTGGCGATGAACATGACGCAGGTCATCGGACCGGCGATCGGCGGAGCGATGATCAGCGCCTTCGGCGCGCCCACCGCCCTGTGGATCTCCACCACCTGGTACGTGGTGTCGCTCGCGGCGCTGTGGCCGCTGCGCGGCGCGGGCCGCCCGACGCCGGGCCGCCCGGAGCCCGTGCTGAAGATGCTCACCAGCGGTTTCCGTACGGTCCTGACCAGCCGGCTCACCTCGGCCGTGCTGCTTGTCACCCTCGCCGCCAACGTCCTGCTGTGGCCCGTCCATCAGGCGTTCATGCCGGTGTTCGCCAAGGAGGTCCTCGGGCTCGACGCCGCGGGCCTGGGATGGCTGCTCACCTGCGGGGGTCTGGGCGGTCTCGCCGGATCGCTGGTCATAGCCATGCTCGGCGACTTCAAGTTCAAGGGCGGGCTGTTCGTGATCGGCACCGCCGCGTGGGGCGCGCTGTGGTCACTGTTCGCACTGTCCCGGACGGTCCCGCTCTCGTTCGCGCTGATGGCGTGCATCGGACTGATGAGCGCTTCGTTCGGTGTGCTCCAGACCACCCTGCTGCTGATGACGACCGAGCCGGAGGTGCGGGGGCGCGCCCTCGGCCTCCAGGAACTCGCCATCGGCGTCATGCCGTTCGCCTCGCTGGGGCTCGGCGCGGCGGCCCGGTCGGTGGGGGTCGGAGCCACCGTGTTCCTCAGCGGAATCCTGCTGGTCGCGGTGTTGCTGACGCTCGCGGTACGGGTTCCCCGACTGCTCGGGTACAGCGGAGTGCAGATGCCGTAGCGCGGCCGGGGTGTGCGCGGGACGCCCCTTGCGTCGCCGTACGGGAACGGCCGCGGCGGAATATGTCCGCCGCGGCCGCACCTGTTCTCACCGACCGGGATCAGACCCGCAGTTCGCCGTCCTGGACCACCACTTGCCCACCGGCGACCACCAGTTGCCGGCCCGGCGAGCGGACCAGGGCGTCCTGGACGTTCTCGGCGTCCAGCAGCACGATGTCCGCCCGCGCCCCCGCGACGATGTCGTGGGTGTCGCGGTGTACGAAGCCCGCCGCACGCGTGGAGGCCAGCTCCACCGCGTAGGCGAGCTCCTCGTCGGTGCGCAGACCGTGCAGCCGGGCGAAGTTGAGCGCGACGCGCAGGATGTCGCCGTCACCGTACGGCGACCACAGGTCCCGGATTCCGTCGGTGCCGAGGCCGATCCCGACACCACGGTCCCGCATCCCGCGCCAGGGCAGCGGCGCGGTGCGGACCGGGGCCACGGTCGCCCAGGAGACACCGGCCTCCTCGCAGGCTTCGAGCACTCGCTGCTGCCGGTCCGCCGGAAGCTCGCCCAGGGCGAAGCCGTGCGAGACCGTCACCTTGCCCCGCAGCCCCAGCCGCAGGGTGCGCTGGGCGATGAGCTCGATCTGGAAGGCGCCGAGCTCACCCCCGTCGTGCAGATGGATGTCGAGTCCGACACCACGTCGCTCCGCGATGTCGAAGAGGCCGTCGAGCTGCGCGACCGGGTCGCGGTCGATCGAAGCGGGGTCGAGGCCGCCGATCGCCGTCGCCCCGGCCTCGGCCGCCTGGTCGAGCAGGTCCAGCACGCCGGGACGGCGCACCACACCGTCCTGCGGGAACGCGACGATCTCCACCTCGATCGCGCCGCCGAACCCGGCCACCGCCTCGCGGACCACCTCGATCCCGCGCAGCCCGACACCGAGGTCGACGTCCACATGACTGCGTACCGCCGTCGTGCCGTGCCGGAGGAACTCGCGCAGCACGGCGGTGGTCGAGGACGGACTCGGGATACCGAGTGCGCCGCGTTCCGCGCGTTCGTGGGAGATGCGTCCCTGGGTCGTGGCCTCGCCGCCGTAGGAGACCCATGGCTGCCCCCACCAGCTCTTGTCGAGATGGGCGTGCGCGTTGATGAAGCCGGGCAGGGCGAGGAGACCGCCGCCGTCGAGGCGATCGCCCTCGTCGCCCGTCGTTCCGGCGGGCACCACGGAGAGGATCTCGGCGCCGGACATCACGATGTCCGCGGGCGCCGTACCCCAGGGGCGGACGTTCGTCAGTATCACATGAGCCATGAAGTGATGGTATACCAAATGGATCGGGTGTCAGCCGGCCGGCCGACGGGGACCGGCGCCGCGCCGGCCCGCGAAGGCGAGCGGCAGCGTGGCGAGGGAGAGCGCGGCCGTGGCCATGAGCGCAACGGAGAACGAGGCCCCCGTCGCCAGATAGCCGACGAGGAGGGCGCCCACTCCCGTACCGGCGTCGAACCCGACGTTCCACACGGCGCTCGCGATGCCGCTGGACCGGTTGTCGACGGCGGCGAAGGAATCGACCAGGGTCAGGTTCTGCAGCCCGCCGTAGCTGACCCCGACCAGAGCCATTCCGGCCAGCAGCGGCACCGGTTCCGTCGTCCCCGGAGTGGCCACCGCCCAGGCCGTCAGGGTGAGCCCGACCGCTGTGACGGTCACCAGCGGCCAGCGGAACGGCCCCGTCCCGTACCGGTCGGCCAGCGCTCCGAACCGCCAGCGGGCGACCGCCGCCGTTCCCGTGAGGAGCAGCAGTCCGGCCAGCGTCGCGGTGGGGTCGTCGCTCATCTGCGGGGCGAAGGTGATCAGGGCGCCACCTGCCGTGGTGACCCCGAGCAGGAGCAGCATCGGCCGCAGCAGCGGAAGGTACGCGGCCCGCTTGTCCGGCACGCCGTCCTGGCGGGGTACGTTCTCGGCCCCGGCCTGGCGGGCGTCCAGCCGGCGGGCCAGCCGCAGCGCGGGGGCCACGCCGAGCAGGGGCAGCGCACCGATGGCGAACACGACCTCGAAGCCGACGTTCTGCGCGACCCACGGCGCGGTCGACACCAGGATGAACTGCGGCCCGGCGATCGCCAGACCGTACGCACCGATCGCCTGCCCGCGCCGCGCGGGTTCGACGAGTTCGGCGACGGCACCGGCGCCGCAGACCGTGAGCACCCCGAACCCGAGTCCGCGCACCGCGGCGAGGGCGAGCACCACGCCGAGCTGCGCGGTCAGCAGATGCAGGAGCGCGGGAACGCCGAGCAGGACCATCCCGCAGACCAGCGTGGTCCGCCAGCCGAGGCGGCGTATCGCCGTCGGGACCAGGGACTGGGCGAACACGGTGCAGAGCATCAGAACCGCGTTGACCGAACCGGCGCCGGCGGCATCGGCTCCGCCGTGCACGGCCCAGAGCGGCGCGGTGGGCAGCAGTACCGCGAACCCGGAGAATCCGGTCGCCGTCAGGAGCAGCAGCGCGGGCATACCCGGCGCGTTCCAGACCGTTTCCCGTGCGGCGCTGTTCGCCGGAGCGTTCCTCACTGGCTCGTGCCTCCGTGTCGCCGTCGGCGGACCGGCTGTCGCGGCCGGCCGGCATGCGGGGGAGGGCCGCAACGGGGCCGCCCACCGTGACGTGAATGGTATACCGAATGCCGTTCGGCTGTTAGCCTGATGCCATGAGCACAGTGAACGAGCCGCAGTCTGTCACAGAGGGGGACCGCGAGTTCCTCCGCCGTTGCGTCGGTCTCGCGCGCGAGGCGCTCACGGCCGGCGACGAGCCGTTCGGCTCGCTCCTCGTGGATGAGCACGGCACGGTCCGCTTCGAGGACCGCAACCGGGTCCGGGGCGGCGACGCGACCCGCCACCCGGAGTTCGAGATCGCCCGCTGGGCGGCCGAGAACCTGTCTCCGCAGGAGCGGCGCACCAGCGTCGTCTACACATCCGGCGAACACTGCCCGATGTGCAGCGCGGCCCACGCCTGGGTGGGGCTGGGCCGCATCGTGTACGCGTCGAGCTGCGACCAACTCGTGGCGTGGCGCCGGAGTTGGGGCTTCGGCGCGGGGCCGGTCGCGGCCCTGCCCATCAACGCCGTCGCCCCCGGCATCCCGGTGGCAGGACCCGATCCTTCGCTCGCCGAAGAGGTCCGCGCGCTGCACGCCCGGATGCTGGGCGTGGCCGCCGACGGCTGAGGGCTTCCCCGCCCGCCCCGGACAGGGGCAGGCGGCTTCGCCCGGGACGGGCTTCCTCAGGAACGCGCGTCGTCGGCCCGGTCGCGGGCCGCGTTCTTCTCCTTGATCCGCACCGCTTCCTTACGGACCTCGGCCTGGGTGGCGCGCTCCTGCTGGAGCCAGTCGGGGGCTTCCTTCTTCAGCGCCTCGATCTGCTCCGTCGTGAGGGCCTCGGTGACTCCGCCACGGGCGAGACCCGAGATCGAGACACCGAGCTTCGCGGCGACCACCGGCCGGGGGTGCGGGCCGTTGCGTCGCAGTTCCTGCAGCCACTCGGGCGGATCGGCCTGCAGTGTGTTCAGCTCGGTGCGCGAGACGACACCCTCCTGGAACTCGGCGGGGGTGGCCTCTAGGTACACACCCAGCTTCTTTGCCGCGGTCGCGGGCTTCATCGTCTGGGCGGTCTTGTGCGACGTCATACGGACAAGGGTATCGAGCATGTGCGCTACCTCTGACCAGGGCCGGTAACCTGGCGGAGTGACAAGCTCGGAAGAAACCCCTTCGTTCCGGCTCGCGTATGTCCCGGGGGTGACACCCGGAAAGTGGGTGCGGATCTGGAACGAGCGGCTGCCCGGCGTCCCGCTGACCCTTGTGGGGGTGTCGGCCGCCGAGGCGTCCGACGCGCTGCGGGGACGTGAGGCCGACGCCGGCCTCGTACGGCTGCCAATCGACCGGACGGCCCTCAGCGCCATCCCGCTCTATGCCGAGACGACCGTGGTCGTGATCCCGAAGGACCACATCATGGCGGCCGTCGACGAGGTCCCGGCCGCGGACCTGGCCGACGACATCGTGCTGCACCCACTCGACGACGTCCTCGACTGGGAGGACCGCCCGGGGCGGCCGGCCAACGAGCGACCCGCCACCACGGCGGACGCCGTCGAGCTGGTGGCGGCGGGAGTGGGACTGCTCGTCGTACCGCAGTCGCTCGCCCGCCTCCACCACCGCAAGGACCTCACGTACCGGCCGGTGCCGGACGCCCCCGAATCGCGCGTCGCGCTGTCGTGGCCGGAGGACGAGACCACCGATCTGGTGGAGGAGTTCATCGGCATCGTGCGGGGCCGGACCGTCAACAGCACACGGGGCCGCCCCAAGACCCCGGCCCAGCCGAAGGCCGGGCGCGCCGAATCGGGCGGTGCCCGGCGGAAGCCCGCAGCGGGCAAGGCGACCGGTAGGACGACCGGCAAATCGGGCGGGAAGTCGGGCGGGAAGTCGGGTGGCAAGAACCCGCGGAGCGGTTCGGCCGGGGCCAAGGCCGCCAAGCGCGGCAAACCCCGCCGCCGCCCCTGAGGCGTGCCCGCGGCCCTCTCGCGCAACCCTTTTGCCCCATGCACCGGTCAAACGGTACGTCGGAAAGGAACGGGCCCTTTCAGGCCACCGCCCCCCGCACCCGCCCGGTGATCCTTGGGCCAAGGAGCCGCTCGTGCGCACGTACCGTCCGGCGAGGACACCGGCACGGTGCCGGACGCGGGAGCGGTCTGGGTGCTGCGGAGCTCGGCGGACGGACTGACCGCCACGGGCGCCAGGTCCTGGGACCAGAACTCCGCACAGGTGCCCGGCGCCGCCGAGAAGGGCGACCGCTGGGGCGGCCGGGTCAGGCTGACCGACCCGAACCGGGACGGCCGCTACGGCCTGCCGGCCTCCGCCCCCGGTGAGAACACCGGCCAAGGTGTGGTCCGGGTACTCTCGGCCGGTCCTGGCGGGGTCATGGCCACGGCTCGTGGACGTACGGCGGCGGATCGCTGAGAACTCCGTCGCTGGATACGGGCATATGGGGCGGCGATCGACGCGTAGCCGGGGGAGCGGCGCACCGGGGCCGCCCGGTGCGCCGTCCACGCCCGCCAAGCGGACCGGATCCGGCTCAGCGCCTGCGCCGGACCTTCGGTTCCGGTACGAGACGCACGACCCCGTTGAGCAGATGGTCGACCAGGTCGTGCGAGGGCTTGTCGGTGAGGTTGGTGAGCAGCCGGGCCAGGGTGTCGAGCAAGAACGGCGACCCCATGACGTAACGGTTGAGGACCGGCTGGAAACCGGAGCGGCTGAAGATCAGATCGGCGGCCGTGTTGCCGAGGCGGTAGTAGCGCCCCCAGCGGCGGTTCATCTCGACCGGGTAGCCGTGCAGTACCTGCTCGCGCCTCGGCCCCCGGGGCAGGGCGAGGGCCAGGGCCGCGGTCTCGGCGGCGACCTCACCGGCTTCCATGGCCTGGCCGATCCCCTCGCCGTTCCAGGGGCTGATCATGCCTCCGGAGTCGCCGACGAGCAGGAGCCCGCGGGTGTAGAGGGGATGGCGGTTGAAGCCCAGCGGAAGGGCGGCACTGCGGACCGGTCCCTCCGCGTTCTCCTCGCGCAGCCCCCAGGCCTCGGGGGTACGGGCCAGCCACTCGTCCAGGGTGGCGCGCAGATCGGCCTTGCCGTGCCGACGGTGCGGCAGCGCGCCCAGGCCGACGTTGACCCGGCCGTCGCCCATGGGGAAGATCCAGCCGTACCCGGGCAGGTAGTGATCGCTCCCGGGGAACCGGAGGTCGGCCCACAGCTCCAGATACTCCTCCGCGGAGCGCTCGGGGCTGCGGTAGTAACGGCGGGCGGCCGTCGCGATCTGCCGGTTCCTGTCCCGCTGGAGACCCATGGCGATGGCGAGTCGGGCGGAGGCGCCGTCGGCGGCGATCACGATCGGCGCGTGGAATGCCAGGGGCTCCTTCGCTCCGGTCGTCGCGGTGACACCGGTGATGCGGCCGGCCCGGTCGGTCAGCGGCTGGGTCACCTTCACACCGCTGCGCAGCCGTGCTCCGGCGGCGACGGCGTGCCGGGCGAGGATGTCGTCGAAATCGTGCCGGCTGCGCGAGAGACCGAAGTCCGGGTACCGGCCGAGCGCGGGCCAGTCGATGTGCACCTGATGTTCCCCGGCCACCCAGCGCATGCCGCGTGAACGGGTCCACCCCGGAGCCTTGATGTCGACGCCCATCCTGATGAGCTGGTGCACCGCACGGGGCGTCAGACCGTCCCCGCACACCTTCTCGCGGGGGAAGTGCGACTTCTCCAGCAGCAGGACATCGACGCCCGCCCTGGCGAGGTGGAAGGCCGCCGCGGAACCCGCGGGCCCCGCCCCCACCACGATCACCTGGGCTTCCTCGTCCGGGCCGTGGTCGGACCGGGCGTCGGACCCGGACCGGTCTGGCGTCGTTTCCCGCATCGGGAACCCCTTCCTGGAGCCGGTGCCGTACAGGGGACGGCAGCCATCCGCCTCATCATCGATCAAGGACGGCCCGTGTGTGACCCGGTCCGGGAATCCCGCACCCTCCTGAGGGAACCTCAAGACGCGGACCGTCCGAAACCATGGCAACTCCCCGTTGCTGACCGGCCGCCCGGTGAGGTGAACACCTCTGACGGAGTGTCACTCGGTGGAGCCGGGCCGCGGCGGGCCGGCCGGAGGGCTCCGCTACGACTCCAGATAGCGCAGCACCGCGAGCACCCGTCTGCTGTAACCGGTGGTGCGTGGCAGATCCAGCTTCTCGAAGACCGAGTTGAGGTTCTTCTCGACCGAACTGAGCGAGAGGTGCAGCTGCTGCGCGATGGCCGCGTTGCTGCGGCCCTGCGCCAGCTCCTGCAGCACGGTGCGCTCCCGGGGAGTCAGCCTCGCCAGGGGGTCGGCATGCGTGGTCCGCACCACCAACTGCCGTACGACCTCCGCGTCGATGGACGCCCCGCCGGCATGGATCCGCTCCAGCGACTCAAGGAACTCGTCCACCTGCGCCACCCGGTCCTTGAGCAGATAGCCGACCCGGTCGGCGTTCTGGGACAGCAGCCGGACCGCGTAGTTGCGCTCCACGTGCTGGGAGAGCACCAGCACACCGACCGCGGGCCACCGCTCGCGGATCTCCAGCGCGGCCCGCAGCCCCTCGTCGGTGTGGGTCGGCGGCATCCGGATATCGACGACGACGAGGTCCGGCCGGTCCGCCTCGACCGCCCGGACGAGGGAGTCGCCGTCCCCCACCGAGGCGAGTACCTCATGGCCCTCCTCGGCGAGCAGAAGGGCCAGGCCCTCTCTGAGCAGGGCCGAGTCCTCGGCGAGCATTACGCGCACGGCAACTCCGCGGTGATCGTGGTGGGCCCCCCGCAGGGGCTGTCGATGTACAGCCGGCCGTCCAGCGCGTCCACCCGGCTGCGCAGCCCGGACAGTCCGCCGCCCAGCGGATCCGCGCCGCCGGTGCCGTTGTCCTCGACGGAGACCGAAACCCGGTCCCCGTCGCCCCGGACACGCACAAGGATCCGGGTCGCCCGGGCGTGCTTGGCCGCATTGGTCACGGCCTCGCAGACCACGAAGTAGGCGGCGGTCTCCACCGGCCGGGGCAACGGCAGCGGCAGTGAGAACTCGATGTGCAGGGGAATGCCGCAGCGTCGGGCCACGCCGCCGAGGGCCTCTTCCAGTCCCAGGTCGTCGAGCGCCGACGGGTAGACCCGCCAGGCCACCTCACGCAGCTCCATGAGGACCTCCTGGGCGGCCCGGTGGGCCTGCTGGAGCAGCAACTCGGCCTGCTCGGGCCTGCGGTTGCGGCGAGCCCGGCCCAATAGCATGGCCAGCGCGACGAGCCGCTGCTGCACCCCGTCGTGGAGATCGCGTTCGATGCGTCTGCGTTCCGTGTCGACCGCCCGGAGCACCCCGGCCCGGCTGGCGGCCAGTTCGGCGATGCGCAGCTCCAGCAACTCCCGCTCGGAGGGCCCGAAATGCTCGCGCGCCAACCGGGAGTCGAGCGCGTTCAGCGAGACGACCCCTTGAACGTCGAGGAAGAGCAGGATCCCGCCGAGGAGCGCCTGGGGCAGCAGCCCCTGCCAGTCGGTGGGGTCTCGGACCACCCCCGCCGCCAGCAGTCCGGCGAGCACCGCCCCGTATCCCAGCAGCGCGAGCACCCCGGCGAACAGGATCCCCGCGCAGGTGCGGGCGGCCAGGTAGCGAAGGACATCCCGGTCGGACACGTGGTGCGCGGGAAACACATCGCCGAAGAAGACACTGCGGCGGACCCGCTCCAGCCCGGTGAGCCCGCGAGCCCCGGCACTCAGCAGGGCCAGCGCACGCGGCCGGGTACGGGGCCACAGCACGAACGGCAGCGACAACCCGCCCGGCACGGCGAAGTAGAACAGTCCGAACAGGGCGGTGCCGCACCCGAGCAGAGCACCGACGGCCCTGCGGGGCCATGGATACGGCCGAGTCGCCGGCACGCCCGCCCCGTCGCGCTCCTGACCGGGCGCCTGTGGCGGCCGGTCGGTCGTACCGTCCGCGAAGTCCCCCTGCACGGTTGTCGAGGCTAGTCGCGCGGCAGGGGCACGACAAGATCCTTCCGGCCGGGCGGCGGGGGCCACCGGCGACGAACGGGGGCTCGCTGCCGGGCTCATGGAACCCGGCGGTGCTGCGCCCGGCCATTGGAGCGCAGCCGCACCGCCACGTACCCGGCGAAGGCCACCAGGACCAGGACGAGAACGGCCTTGGACAGGAACCCGACATAGGTCTCCACCAGATCCCAGCGGTCACCGAGCCAGTAACCGGCCATCACGAGCACCGAGTTCCACAACAGGCTGCCCATGGCCGTCAGTGCCACGAACAGCGGCAGCGACATGCGCTCCACCCCGGCCGGCACGGAGATGAGACTGCGGAAGATCGGCACCATGCGGCCCAGCAGGACGGCCTTGGTGCCGTGTCTGGCGAACCACTGCTCCGTACGTTCCAGATCGGAGCCACGCACCAGCGGAAGCCTCGCCCAGATCGCGTGCATGCGCTCGCGGCCGAAGAGCATCCCGATCCAGTACAGAGCCACCGCCCCCACCACCGAACCCAGCGTGGTCCAGAACAGCGCGGAGGCCAGACCGATGACACCCTGGCCCGCCGCGAACCCGGTCAGCGGGAGAATGACCTCGCTGGGCAGCGGCGGAAAGAGATTCTCCAGGGCGATGGCGAGGCCGGCTCCCGGACCTCCCATGGTGTCGACGAGGCCGGCCGCCCAGCCGGCGACACCGCCCGCGGGTTCCTGGGGCAGACCGAGAATGACGAGATCCATGAACCGACTCCTGCGCCGTTGCGGTGAGGCGCGAGAAGTCCGCTGCGCCTCACCGGCAACGCTAGGAACCCACGACCGGCGCCGGTACGAGGATTGCCGCCGCACCGGATGCGGTTCTCCGCACCCGCCACCCTGCGGTTTTCCGTAACGGTGGCTCCGTGCCGAGGGGCTTGCCGCACCGGCCGGTCGTGTCACTTCGATGCGAAGACGATCCAGACCTGGCCCGGGGCGAAGGTCATCCGCTCGCCGTCCCGGGTGGTGAAGGAGGTCGCCGCACCGGCCGCCGGGCGCGACCACACGACGTCGTACTCCTTGCCGTTGCGCAGCACCACGGCGGAGCCCGAACCCACCGTCTCGGTGTACGGGGACTTACTGCCCCACCGGTCCTGGTACAGCGAGGGGCGCACCTTCACGTACTGCATCACCACGTCGGCCGCGCCGAGCCGGGCCCCGTCCGGCGTACGGGCCGGGGTGCCGTCCATGGAGACGAGCCACTGACTCCGCTCGGCCGACCAGGTGAACGAGAAGCGCGCCGCCGGGTAGCGCACCGTGCGACCGGCTACGGGTTTGCCGCCCGGCACGGCGGCGGCGAAACGCAGCCCGATGTCCTCGGCAGCGCTCACGCCGGTGGGCGTGCGGGAGGCGCGCCCGGGACGCAGATAGAGGTTGTGCGGTGCGGCGCGGTCGTCGGCCCGGAAGTACGCGTCCGGGTCCGTCTCGGGGGTCAGCGGTTCCAGCGGGGCCGCCGCGATGGCCGGGAGGAGCTTGCTCTGCGCGCCGGAGAAGGCGAGCGCCGGCCGGTCGAACTGGCGGAGCAGCTCCAGGTCCGACTCCCGGGCGCTGCGCACCGGGCCGACCACGGACGGCAGCCGGGACGAATAGGCGGCGAGCATACGGCTGAGGCCGGCCTCGACCTGCTCCACATAGACGATGTCCGCCTTGTCGAGCCCGGTCTGGGGGCGGGCGGGTCCGACGTTGTCGATCTTCACGGCGAGGACATGGGCGCGCGATCCGGCAGGCCCGGACGGCTCGGAGCTGCTCGGCGCGGAAGTCGCGCCGCCGTTCCGGCAGCCCGCCAGTG
Source organism: Streptomyces sp. NPDC127117 (assembly GCF_042677325.1). Lineage (NCBI taxonomy): Bacteria > Bacillati > Actinomycetota > Actinomycetes > Kitasatosporales > Streptomycetaceae > Streptomyces > Streptomyces sp. NPDC127117. Next base: position 106,104 of record NZ_JBHXTM010000014.1, on the reverse strand, counting down.
CGGCGACGAGCAGTGCCAGCGCGACCGCTGATGCGGCGCCCGGCCTCCGCGTACCGAATGAGTGCATGACGGCCGCACCTTCCGAGTCGGCCGACGCGACGCTTCCGGCTGTGGCCGCTCGCCGCGACGGTCCCTGCCCGTCATCATCACGCAGGAGGACGCCCCAGGCGTGCCCACCGGACCGGGCGGGCGGTGCTCCGCGACGTGCGGCGAGGTGCCGGGCTCCGCGCTCAGTACGGCAACGGGCGGCCCGACGGGGTCCTCAGGTCGAGGGGCGGCGGGCGGGACGGAATCTGCGGTCGTCGGACGATCCTGATGCGGCCCATTGCCACCACCCCCAGTCGGTTCCCGTCATATGCCCGGCGGGCGACCCGTTCATGCGGCTTCCGCGTGAATCTTCCGGCCATTGCGTTCACCTGGCCGAATTCCCCCATCCCGCTTGTGCCCGACGTGACATGACGGCCCGTCGGTTCAGGTGGTGCGTTGTCGGACTCGGGCAGGATCGGCTCTCCGTGCCGGTCCACGCGGAAGTCCTGGAGTCCTTGCGGCATGTCCGAGACCAGTCCCGCGGCGCGGTGCCGCCGGTCACGGACGGCGAGGAGCCGGATGCCCGGCGGATGTCCGACCACGCTGACGGGTACGCCCACCGGCCCGAAACGCGGATCGTCACAGACCACGGCTCCACCCCGGCCGGCCGCCGCCGGCGCTTGGGCCACCTGGGTGTTTTCGCCCCCGACGACATCGCCGGCGACCAGCCCGCCGCCGGTCACCGCCTCCCGGAGGACTGGGCCTCTCGTCTGGATCATGCCGGGTTCGCGTGCCCCGGTGCCGCACCTCGCCGCGTTGTCCTCGGTGGCCAGGGCTCTTTCCCCGAGCTCTCGGCCCCGCTCGACCGGGGGAGACTCCATCCGGCTCCTTCCTCCGCCTTGCGATGCACGACACCGGATCCGGTTCCTTCCTCCGCCTTGCGATGCACGACACCGGATCCGGTTCCTTCCTCCGCCTTGCGATGCACGACACCGGACCCGGCTCCCTGATCCGCCCTGCGACGCACGACACCGGACCCCACTCCCTGATCCGGCCCGATCCAAACGAAAGACCCAGGCCGGGGGCCGCAGCGACCGGTCGAGCGGGATCAGCGGCTCGCCCACCGGCTCGTGCGGTCGGCCGACGGATGGTGCGACGGCACATGGACGAGCATCGGCAGCACGGCCAGGGCGTCCCGCTCGGCGGGCGGCGCGGTGACCGGCGCCGAGGCCGAGGGGAGCCGTGTCATCCACACCAACCACCCCCTGGCCGGAACGGACATCGATCCGGGCGCGCCGGCGGAGTTGCGGGCCGAGGGGCGCGTCCAGGACTCGGAGGCCCGACTGCGCGTCCTGGAGGGGCAGTTGCCCCGGGACAGGACCGTGCGCGATGCCGGGCCGCTCGCCGACGAATCAGTACCGGTCTGCATGGCCCGGGTTCCCGGCCGGCCGTTGCGTACCTTCGCCGCCGTCTCCTTCCAGCCGTCCCGGTACCCACCGGCAGGACTCCGGCCGGGGCTGCCCGGAACCGCCCGGTGGACCGAACCCGGGTGGTCGGGCGGTCCCTCCTGACCGGCCGTCCGGGCAGGGGAGTCGAGCGGCGGCGCCGTCTTCCCGCCGCCCGGGGGACAGCGCGCCCGCGCGCTCGCTATCCTTCCCGGCTATGAGCCATGAGCATGGCACGGGTGGGGAATCCGGCGGGGCTCCGCGGAGTTCCGGGTGACCGAGGGCATGGGCCCGGCGCCGGATGCCCGCACCGCGGAGGCATGGCGAGTCTTCGGTACCCGCCTGCGCCAGTGGCGCAGGCGTGCCGGGCTCACCCAGGCCCAGGTGGGGGCCCGCGTCGGCTACGACCACACCGCCATCAGCAAGCTGGAGCACGGCACCCGCAGGACCCCGCTGCCGCTGGCCCGCAGGCTGGACGCGCTGATGACGGCGGGCGGCGCCCTGCTCGCCGCCTGCGAGGCGGCCGAGGCCGAAGGAGCGGGCCGCACGGGCGAGGACAGTGTGGGAACACTTCCCGCACCGGCCCCCGCACGGCAGGGCCCGCTGCCCGGGGAGCCCGCGGGCGGCACCCTGCTCGCGATGCTGCCGCCGGACACCGTCCTGCCCAGCGGTCTGCCCAGCTACGGGCTGATGTGCCCGGTGCACGGCCGGGACGGCTGCACCGTCCCTGTGCTCGCCGACGTCATCGCCCTGCACTCCGCCTTCTGTTCGCTCGGCCCGGCCGACGTGTCGCACCCTCCGCTGGACATCGACACGGTGCACGCCCTGACGGCGCTCCTCGCCGTCTGCCTGCGGGCCGACGAGGAACGTGCCTGGCCCGGAGCGACCGCAGTGGTCGAGCGCACCCTGCACGCGATGCTCCGCTGGATGGCGCTGCCCTCGGCGCCGTATCAGCGCCAACTCGCACCCCTGGCGGCCGAGTACGCGCAGTCCGCCGGCTGTCTGCGGCTGCTGTGGGGCCGTAACGCGACGGCGATGGCCTGGCTCGACCGCTCGCTGGTCTGGGCCCAGCTGGCCGGTCATGTCGGCACGGAGGTGGCCGCGCTCAGCGACATGAGCACCCTGGCCCGGCTGGAGGGCGACGGCCCGTCCGCTCTCGCCTACGGAGGCGCGATCCGGCAGGCCGCCGCAGGCCGGTACTGGGCGGGTGCGATGAGCGATCTGTACCTGGCGCGAGGCCACGCGGTACGGGGCGACGCCCGGCAGACCCTGGCCCACATCGACCGTGCCTGGTCGCAGCTGGACCGGGTCGGTGAACAGGACGAGACGGAGGCGCCATGGCTCTCCGTCGCCTCCGTGCGCCTGCGGGTGGAGTCCGGCGCCGCCGGGGCGCTGCGGGACCTGGCAGCGGTGACCGGGGACCGCCGGCTGGCGCTGCGCGCCGTGGACGCGGCCGGCTCCGCGCTCGGTCTGCTCCCGCCGGACATGCACTCGGCGCGGATGCTGTTCCAGGTACGGATGGCGGACGCCCATGCCTGTGCCCAGGACCCGCAGGCGGCGATCGCCATCGCCGGACCGGTCCTGGACACCACCGAGGTCACCGCGTCGACGCTGCTCGGGCAGGAACTGCGGGGACTGCACACCCGGTTGGCGGCCCGGCAGGACAACCGGCCGGAGACCGACGACTTCACCCGCAGGCTGGCGGCCGTCGTCCGCTGACGCGCCGGAGGCGGGACGTGTGTGCACACGCCCCGCCCCGGATGGTGAACTTCCTTGGAATCAGCTTGCGTTCAGCGTCACGTCGTCCACGACGAAGCTGGTCTGCAGATAGGCGTCCTCACTGCTGGTGAATCCGAGGGTGACCGTCTGGCCGGCGAACGCACCGACGTCGAAGGTCTTCTGGGCGTAGGAGCCGGCGGCGTCCACGTTGGAGTACGTCGCGAGTGTCTTGGTCCCCAGCTTCACGGTGAAGGTGTCGTACGCGGTCGGATCGCCCGCCGACTCGTCCGTGTCGGTGCGCAGATAGAACGACAGCTTGTACGTCGAGCAGCCCGACGGAACGGTCAGCGACTGCGAGGCGGTGTCCGAGTGAGTGGATCCCCAGCCCCCGAACCAGGCCGTGTACGCACCCGTGTGGGCCGGCTTCTCCGACGTCCGGTTGTTGATCACTCCGTCCGACTGGGTCCAGGGAGCGACGCCGTCCTCGAAGCCGCCGTTGGCGACGACCTGCCGGGCCTGGCAGGTGCTGCCGCCACCACCGACGACGAGCGAGTACGTGGTGGTGTGGGTGGCCTTGCCGGTGCCGGTCACCGTGATGGTGTACGTGCCCGCCGCGGCCTGGGCCCCGGCGGAGACGGTCATCGTCGAGGAGGAGCCCGACTGCACGGACGCCGGGGCGAACGAGACGGTGACGCCGCTCGGCGCGCCGGAGGCCGTCAGCTGCACGGACTGTGCGGAGCCACCGGTGGTCGCGGTGGACACCGTGGCGGTGACCGAGGCACCCGGCTGGACATTGCCGGAGACCGGCTTCACCGAGACGGAGAAGTCGTCGGCGGGCGCGGTGCTGCCGACCGAGGTCTTCCACACGGTGTACGCGACTCCGTCGGCGCTGCGGTCGAGGGCGGTCGCGTTGATGTTGGCCGTGGTGTCACAGGACGAGTGGTAGCAGGAGTCGTAGGAACGGCCCGCCGTGCCGCCCCACTTGGCGGCCTGCGCCGACGTCTTGGTGTCGCTGGCGCCGGTCGCGTACCCGGAGGTGGGGATGCCGCCCTGCTGGAAGGAGTAGTCGTCGGACCGTCCCTGGCCCTCCACGTTCTCCTCCGGCGAGAGGTTCAGCGAGTCCCAATACTCCTTCATCGGCGCCGAGGCGGCCGAGTTGACGTTGTTGATGAAGTAGCCGCCGTTGGTCGAGGCCACCATGTCGAAGTTGTAGTACGCCTTGATGGCGCTGCGCTGGGCCGAGCTGAGCTGGCCGACGTAGTACTCGGAGCCCTGCAGCCCCTGCTCCTCGCCGTTCCACCAGGCGAAGCGGACGTGCTTCGTCATGGTCGGGTTGCGCTGGGCCAGCGTGAGGGCGTTCTCCAGCAGGGTGGCCGAGCCCGAACCGTTGTCGTTGATGCCGGGGCCGGCCGAAACGCCGTCCAGGTGGGCACCGAACATGATCGTCTGGTCGGACGGGCCGCCCGGCCAGTCGGCGATCAGGTTGTTGCCGCGGTAGGTGCAGCTGGTGCAGGTCTGCTCGCTGACGGTGTAGCCGGCGGCCTGCAGTTTGCTCTTCACATAGGCGAGGGAGGCCGTGTAACCGGCGCTGCCGGCCCGGCGGTTGCCGCCGTTCTGGGTGGCGATGGTGTTCAGCTGCGTCAGGTGCGCCTGTACGTTGGCGACGCTGATGTCCGGTGCGCTGCCGCCCGGATTGCCGCCCCCGTTGTCGACCGTCAGGGTGTACTGCGCGGTGTGGCTCTGGGTGCCGTCACCCTTCACCGTGAAGGTGTACGCGCCGGGCGTGGCGTTCGAGGACGCCGACACGGTCATCGTCGAGGACGCCCCGGCCTGCACCGACGACGGGCTGAAGGCCGCGGTGACACCGCTCGGCAGGCCGCTCGCCGTCAGGGCGACCGACTGCGCGCTCCCGGAGCTGACCGCGGTCCGCACCGCGGCCGTCACCGAACTGCCCGGCTTCACCGAGCCCGACGCCGGGTCCATGGACATCGTGAAGTCGTTGTTGCCACTGGCCGTGCAGGTCGGGTCGCCGCTCTGCGCGGGGACACTGATGGCGTCCCAGGCGGCCTTGGTCCGGTCGAAGAGCACACAGCCGGGGTCGAGGTTCTTCGCGGCGGTCAGTGTTGCCGTGCGGTAGCGCTTGTAGGTCATCCCGCTCGTCTTCAGCAGCATGCCGCCGTAGAAGACCTTGCCGGCGCTCTGGATGCCGACACCGGTGACCGAGGAGCTGTTGCAGGTGGGGCTGGAGGGCTTGCCGCCGCCCGGGTTCGAGCCCTCGGCCAGCAGGTAGAACCAGTGGTTGAGCGGACCGGCCGCCGCGTGCTCCTCGGTGTTGGGTATCGAGGAGCTGTAGCAGTTCGGGTCGCCGATCTGGCCCGGGTTGTACATGATCCGGATCGGCCCGTTGCCGACCAGGTTGATCTTCTCGCCGACGGTGTAGTCCGGGTCGTCGTACGGAGCCGGCTCATTGGTGTACGCCTCGGTCAGGGCGCCCATGATGTCGCCGGTGGCCTCCCCGAGACCGGACTCGTTGTTGGCGCCGCCGGGTGTGTACTGGTCGATGCCGTGGCCGAACTCATGGCCCACCACATCGATCGCGCCGATCCACTGATTGGCGTTGTTGTGGCCGATGGAGACCGATGAGCCGTCCCAGTAGGCGTTGACGTCGTTCAGCCCGACCTCGACCGGCCAGCTGCCGCCGTTGCCGTTGTGTCCGTTGCGGCCCAGCCAGTCCTTCAGCATGTTCCACTCGTGCTGCGCCGCCCACATGACGTCGACGCAGCCGGTCTCCTTGCTGGAGGCGTTGCCGGTGCCCCAGGAGTCGCTCGACTTGGTGAAGACACTGCCCGTGCTGTAGTCGGCACAGCTCAGACCGGGCCGGTTGGGGTCGCGCAGCGAGTAGCTGCCGCCCGAGGCGGTGGTGTCGATGGCCAGCGGTGACGGGCCGTTCCACTGGCTGTTGCCGGTGCCCGCCTTGACGTCGTCGTAGCTGTCGATCACCTTGCCGGTGCCCGCGTCGACGAAGACATGCAGCCGGCTGGGGGCCTCGGCGGTGCGCCCGGTGAGCACCGTCTCCCACGCCAGCCGGGAGGACTTGTCCGTGGCACGGACCACGAGCCGGCGCGATTCCACCCGCTTCACCGTGCGGAGCTTCTTGCGGGCGGTGGTCTCGGCCGCCTTCGCGGAAACGGTGGGCACGGTCGCCACGTTGATCCGCCGGGACACCGCGGACTGGGTGCCGCGGACCCGGCCCTCGGAGTCGGCCACCACGACGGCGTCCCCGCCGACGACCGGCAGTCCGCGGTAGGTGCGCTGGTACGCGACGGAGTACATGCCCTTGACCCACGGGGTCACCATCTGGCGCTCGTACCGCTCCTCGGGCCCCTTCGCCAGGGTGTCGAGACCACTGGCGACCGCCCGGTCGGCCGCGGACACGGCGGCCGAGAGCGCGGAGGGGGCGGGCGGGGACGGTTCGGCGGACGCCGACTGCCCGCCGGTGACGACCAGCATTGCGGCGAGGACGGCCAGGGTCGTCCCGGCCGTCAACGGTCTGAGTTTCATCGAGGCTCCTTGACTCGGGGGGCCTCGATCACGGGCAGCCGCGTACGATGACGCACTTGCCCCGGCCGTCGTCGGCCGTCCGCGCCCGTGGTGTCCGTGATCGAGCGACCGAACACTCACATGTCGTCATGGACTCGTCAATGAACTGCGAAGGTTTCCGGGGGACTTGGCAAGTTTGGTCAAGCCGCGCTGGTGGGATCGCACAACACCGGTGATGGGCGGGGCGGTCACTCCAGCCCGGAGGCCGTGAACACCGCTCGCGCGTGTCTGCGGTCGATACGGTCGGCCAGCTGCCGCAGCGCCGTCACCCCGCACCGCAGCGTCCCGCGCTGCACGCAGCCGCGCACGTCCTCGTCCAGCCGGTGCCACAGCGCCGGGTTCGCGAGGAACACCTCCGGGTCGACCTCGACCCGGTTGCCGTCGGAATCCCGGAGCACCAGCCGCTGGGCGATTCCGTCCGACCAACGCGCCGACACCAGCCGGTCGGTGCGCACCGAGCGCTCGTACAGCAGTCCCCGAGACGAGAGCCATCCGGCACCCGCGCGGACCCGTGGCGGCACCAGGACCGCGCACAACAGGGCGGAGAGCCCCGCCCACAACAGGGCACGCGGCCAGGTGAGATGACGGGCCGCCGCATCGACGGCCAGCAGCAGCCCGAGGAGTGCGACGGCGCAGTGGACCGCGAAGCGCAGATCCGCGGCCCAGCCGTGGTCATGGGCGGTCATGCCGGGAGGAGACGGCCACCGCAGGCCGATGTGGCGTTGCATGGCAGCGACGCTAGACAGCCGACCGGCCCGCAGGCCCCGCGTTGACGAACCGCTGATGCGGAGCTGCGGGGTCCTGACGCTTGCTTGACGCGGGGTCAGGCCGAGCGGAACTGCCGTCGGCCCGGCCCGGCGGAATCGGGTCGAGGAGAACCCGCGTCCGCCCGGCCCGGCGGCGTCAGTCCTCCTCGTCCTCCTCGTCCCCGGCCGGCGGCAGCGGTGCCGACGCGGGACCGGAGGGTTCGGGGCCGGTGGAGGCGGTGGAGCCGGTGTCCGGGGTGTCGGCCGGGGCGGAGTCCGGGGAGAACAGGGTCATCCCCAGGTACACGGCCGCGATGAAGGCGACCGTACCGGCGATGGCGCTCGCCACCCTGGGACGGCGCCGGATCGCCTCCCGGGCGCCGGTGCGCCGCCGGACGGGCACGGTCCGCTCCGCCGGGCGCCGTCTGCGGCCACCGGACTGCGGCAGCCGGTACGTCGCCGGGCCCGGACTCTGCTCGGCGGAGCCGTACGCGGGGGCGGGCGCCGGAGTGCGGGGCAGACCCGTGCCGGCCGGGGCGGGTCCGTGCGGAACGCCGGGTGCCGCAGGGTGAGGAGTGGGCGCGTACATCGGCAGCGGCTCCGGCTGCCCCCGCCAGGCATCGCTCTGGAACCACTCGGCGACCTGCTGGGCGTTCGGCCGGTCCTCGGGCTGCTTCGCGAGCAGCCCCAGCAAATAGGAGTCGAAGGCCGGGGACAGGTCGACGCCCCGCTGACGGAGCGGCACCGGAGCTGTGTCGACATGTTGATAGAGCGTGGCGGTCGCCGTGTCCGAGCGGAACGGTGGATCGCCCAGCAGGAGTTGGTAGATCACGCAGCCGAGGGAGTACATGTCGGACGCCGCACCGGCCGTACGGCCGAGCGCGCGCTCCGGGGCGAGATAGAGGCTGGTGCCGACGATCTGCCCCGTGGTGGTCAGCGCGGCGGAGGGGTCGTCGACGAACTGGGCGATACCGAAGTCGCCGATCTTGACCGACCCTTCGGCGTCCAGCATCAGGTTCCCGGGCTTGATGTCGCGGTGCACGACGCCCTGGCGGTGGGCGGCGGCCAGCCCCGCCGCCGCCTGACCGGCGATCCGGGCGACCTGTCCTGCCCCCAGCCGCTCCTCGGCGGCGAGCAGATCGCCCAGGCTTCTGCCCTCGACGAGCTCCATCACGAGGTAGAAGCGGTCCTCCCAGGCCCCGAAGTCGAACACCGCCACCAGATGGGGGTGGCTCAGCCGGGCCGCGGTCTGCGCCTCCAGCCGGAACCGGGCGGTGGCCGACTCGTCCGCGTGGTCGCCGAGCAGCAACTTCACGGCGACCGCTCTGCCGAGGACTTCGTCCGAGGCACGCCACACCTCACCCATGCCGCCACGGCCGATGGGGGAAACCAACCGGTACCGACCAGCTACCAGCACTGTGCACCAATCTCGAATTGTGGGCCGCTTCTGCTGCCACGGCGGCGACCCGACGGGGTCGGGGCGAGGTGGGGGGCGCGCGGCAAGATCAGGATATCGGGCCGCCGGACCTCGCGGTCCCGTGGAGCGGTTCTGTCCGCTCAGGGCGGTCGAATGGCCGGATATCCGGCGCCGCGGAGCGGTCTTCACACCAGGTGTCGGCGAACGGGCGGCGACCGCCGGGCGCGTTGTCCGGCGCCCAGCCGTCCGGCGCGGAGAGGATCCAGGCACGAGAGTCCGCCGGGTCGATCACCGCGTCGATCTCCAGAGCCGCCGCGGCGTTGACCGCCTTGCCGTGTTCGTACAGCTCTGCGACCCGCTCCCGGAAGACCCGTTCGCGCTCCCCGGGGTCCATGATCGCCGCGAGTTCCTTGCGGTGGGCGAGCTGTACGGCGCCCTCCAGGCCCATCCCGCCCGGTTCACCGCTCGGCCAGGCAGCGGTGGCCGGCGGGGCGCGGGTGGAACCGCCCCGATGGCGGCCACCGGCAAGATCAGGAAGCCGGATCCCGCCGGGCGGGCGCGGGACGGGATCGTGACGCCGTGAACGGCCGGCCGTACGCGGCCCCCGTCGCGCCGATCAGATCCGGCCGCCGGCCGCCGTACGGCCGACCGATTCGACCAGCGGCAGCAGCCGGTGCGGCACCCGTTCCCGCAGCGCCACCTCGGTACGCGTCCTGACCACTCCGGGCAACTGGATCAGCCGTTGGATCACATCCTCCAGGTGCCCGTTGTCCCGGGCCACCACCCGGGCCAGCAGATCCCCGCCGCCGGTCGTCGAGAACGCCTCGACGATCTCCGGCACCGCGGCGAGCGCCTCGCCCACCTCGTCGAGATGCCCCTGGGTGACTTCGAGATGGACGAAGGCCAGCACCGGGTGCCCCAGGGCGGCGGGGGACAGGACCGGTCCGGTGCCGGTGATCACACCGTCCCGCTCCAGCCGGTCGAGCCGGGCCTGGAGGGTGCCCCGGGCGATGGAGAGGATGCGCGCGTACTCACGGACGCTGGTACGCGGCTGCTCGATGAGCAACCGGAGGATACGGGTGTCGAGGGCGTCCACCGCCATGGTCCACCGGCCTCCTTCTGGTACGACGATCCGGGCTGCGACTGTACCAACGGCACAGCAGCCCCCGTCGCGGAGAGCCACCCCGCCCCGGCCCACGTGTCATACCTGTAGTCCCTGAGAGCTACGGAACAGGTTCACACCCCGGTTGGACGCCGACTACGGGGCGCTGTTCATAGCTTCTGTACCTGAGCACCACAGCCACCAGGTACGGGAGGAACAACCCGCCATGCAGTCCCATCCGCGCAGATCCCGGCTGCGCCGCGGCCTGCTCGCCGCACTGGTGGCCGCCTCGGTGGCCGTCCCCGTCTCGGGCGCCGCGGTCCCGGCGGCCGTTCCGGCACCCGCCCCGGCCGCCCACGTCCCGCTGCGCACCGCCACGCCCGATGCCCTGGCCGAGCGGTACGCCGAGACCCGGGCCGACATCGGCGCGGCCGAGCGGGCGGCGGCCGGCCACGGCGACCACAAGCGGGCCGCCGCGCTGCACGAGCTGGCCGACCCCGGCCGCCGCTTCCTCACCTTCGACGGCCGGGACGGCGGCCGTTCCGCCGAGGTCGTCGGCGATCTGTCCCACGCGGAACGCATCGCCGTGCTGGTCCCCGGCGCCGGCATCGACATCGACCACTACTGGCGGCTGCGCAACGGCGCCCGCGCCCTGCGCAAGGAGCTGGGCGGGCGCTCGGCGGTGGTCGCCTGGCTCGGATACCGCACGCCGACGACGGTGAGCCCGGCCTCGCTGACCTCGACCCGGGCCATCGAGGCAGCCCCCGAACTGGCGCGATTCATCGGGGAGCTGACACGTCTGAGGCCCGCCGCCCGGACCACCCTGCTCTGCCACTCCTACGGCTCCGTCGTCTGCGCGCGGGCCGCGCACGGTCTGCGCGTCTCCGACATCGTCCTGTACGGCAGCCCGGGCACCGGCTACCGGAACGCCGCCGCCCTGCACACCCCGGCCACCGTCTGGGCGGGCCGCGGCAGCGGCGACTGGATCGCCGGCGTACCTCACATCGAACTCCGCCTGCCCTTCGCCGGCATCGGGTTCGGCACGGACCCGGTCTCGCCCGCGTTCGGCGCCGAACCCTTCGAGGCGGGATCCGGCGGTCACAGCGACTACCTGAAGACCGGTTCCGAACCGCTGAGGAACATGGCCCGGATCGTGGCCGGGGCGGCCGGATCCGCAGAGCCCACGGGAGAGCGCCATGGGTGACTTCGCCCGGCGGATCGAATCCGCCACCCCCGCCGACCGCGACCGGGCCGTCGACGCACTGCGCGCCATCGCCATCCTCGGCGTCGTCCTCGGCCACTGGCTGGTCACCGCACTCGTCGTCGACAGCGGCACCGTGCACGGGGCGAGCCCGCTCCGGTACCTGCCCGGACTCACACCGGTGTCCTGGCTGCTCCAGACCCTCGCGCTCTTCTTCCTGGTCGGCGGACTCGTCGGCGCGAAGAGCCACGCCTGCGCCCGCGCCAGGGGCGAGAGTTACGGCCGGTGGCTCCGTGCCCGGATGAGCCGGCTGCTGCGCCCGCTGGCCGTGGTGCCCGTCGTGTGGGCCGTGGCGGCCTGCGTGATGCTCGCCTCCGGCGTGGATCAGGACACCGTGCGCGCACTGTGCAAACTGGTGTGGTCCCCGCTCTGGTTCCTCGTGGTCTTCGCGGCGCTGACGGCGGCGACCCCGCTGGTGGCGAAGCTCCATCCGCTGTGGCCGTTGGCCGTCGTAGTGGTCGTCGACCTCTACCGGTTCGGCCTGGACGCGCCCGGCGGATTAGCCTCGGTCAATGTGGCGGCCGGCTGGCTGGTGCCGTACTGCCTGGGTGCGGCCTGGTCCCGGGGCGAACTGCAGAGCCGCCGGACCGGCTGGACACTGCTGCTCGGCGGCGCCGCGGCCACCGTCGCACTCATCCTGTGGGCCGGGTACCCCGCGGCCATGGTCGGCGTCCCCGGCGTGGCCGTCTCCAACCTCGACCCGCCGACCCTCGCCGTGGTCACCTTCGGTCTCGCGCAGTGCGGGGCGGCGCTGCTGCTGATCGGCCCGCTGCGCCGGGCACTGCGACGCCCCGCGCTCTGGGCGGTGGTGGCGACGGTGAACCTCTCGGCGATGACGGTGTTCCTGTGGCACCAGACGGCGATGATCGCGGCCACCGCGACCGGACTGTGGGTGGGCGGGTCGCTGCCGGGTCTGCACACCATGCCCGACGAACCCGGCTGGGTGCTGGCCCGGCTGGCCTGGCTGCCGGCGTTCGCGGTGGCGCTGCTGATCTGCTGGCTGGCCTTCCGCGGCCACGAACAGCGGCGGCCGCGAAGGAAGAGCCTGGTCGTCCGCGAGGGACGCACCACCCGGCCGGTGGCGCCGCGGTACGACCAGAGCCCGTCCTGGGGCCTCCGGTCCGGACGCGTCCGGCATGATCCGAATGAAAGGCCCTAAGGTGCGAGCTGTGAACCCGGGGGACATGACGAGACGTTCGGCGCAGGCACTGCGGGCATGGCCCGGCATCCTGCGCAAGGACCTCCTGACACTGGCGGCCGATCCGAACGGGCAGGTGGGGCGGCCGCGCTGGCTGGAATGGCGGCCGGTGATCATGGTGCCGCTGGTGATGCTCGCGGTGGCGGTGCTCATCGTCGGCACCAACCAGTACGCCTTCGACTTCGGGATGGGCATCCAGCTCGGCATCCTGTTCGCCGGGATCCAGTCGGTGGCGTTCGTCGTCGCGCTGTACCGGCCGGTGCCGGCCTGGTGGGCGTCGATGATCGGGATGGTGATGGTCACCCCGTTCGCCGCGAACGCCGGTCAGAGGGCGTTCCCGTGGAGTGGGGCGTACCCCTGGAGCGGGGCCGGGATCGCGATGCAGGCCGGAGTGCTGTTCCTGCTCGCGCTACGGGTGCGTCCCCGGATCGCCGCCGAGACCCTGACGATCACCTTGCTGCTGGGGCTCGCCTGCGGAGCGAGCACGCCGTGGCGCAGCGCCCACGACATCCGCCTCGCGATCGCCGCCCTCGTTCTCACCGTGGTGGTGGGCGGTGCCCTGCGCGGCCTCGTGGTGGTCCGTACGAAGCTGGTCGTACAGGAGGAACTCACCGCAGAGGAGCGTTCCAGACGCACCCTGCTGGAGGAACGCAACCGCATCGCCCGCGAGTTGCACGATGTGGTCGCCCACCACATGTCGGTCATCTCCATCCAGGCGCAGGTCGTCCCGCACCTGGTCGAGAACCCGTCCGACGAACTGCGGGAGAACGTCGAGGGCATCCGCCGCAACGCGGTCGATGCGCTCACCGAACTGCGCCGGGTGCTCGGCGTACTGCGCTCCGAGGACCCCCTGCCCCAGGCCGCGCGGCACGCCCCCCAGCCCACGCTGGACAGGCTGGACGAACTGATCGGCAACGCACGCGGCGCCGGCGTCGAGGTCACCGCCGAGACCACCGGGGAGTCGCGCCCACTGTCGCCGGGCGTCGAGCTGTCCGCGTTCCGCATCGTGCAGGAGGCGCTCAGCAACGCGATGCGGCACGCACCGGGGGCCCGGGTGCGGGTGGAGATCCGCCACCGGGTGGCCGGGGTCACGGTACGGGTCACCAACACCGCGCCGGACCGCCCCGCCCCGCCCACCACGGGCGCTGGCCACGGCCTGCTCGGCATGCGCGAGCGCGCCGCGATGCTGGGCGGCGAACTCGCCACCGGCCCGACCCCCGGCGGCGGCTACGAAGTCACTGCGATACTGCCCGCACCACCCACCGCGGAGCCCGCCGGTTCCGCCGCTCCCGCCGACCCTGCCGAGGACACCCGATGACGGCCATCCGCGTACTGATCGCCGACGACCAGATGATGGTCCGGCAGGGCTTCACGGTGCTGCTGAACGCCGAACCGGGCATCGAGGTCGTCGGCCAGGCGGTGGACGGTGCCGACGCCGTGGAGAAGGTGGCCGAACTCGCCCCGGACGTCGTCCTCATGGACATCCGCATGCCCCGGCTCGGCGGAATCGAGGCGACACGCGTCATCACCGGGGCCGACGGTGCCACCGTGAAGGTTCTCGTCCTGACCACCTTCGATCTCGACGAGTACGTCTACGAGGCGTTGCGCGCGGGCGCGTCCGGGTTCCTCCTGAAGGACGCCTCTGCCGACGAACTCGCCCATGCGGTACGAGTGGTGGCGGAGGGCGAGGCCCTGCTCGCGCCGAACATCACCAAGCGGCTGATCGCCGAGTTCGCCCGGGTCAGCGCCGGCCCACGAGCCCCGCTCAAGGACCGTACCGGCGAGCTGACGGAACGTGAGACCGAGGTCCTGGCCCTGATCGCACAGGGCCTGTCCAACACCGAGATCGCCGTGCGTCTCGTGGTCGCCGAACAGACCGTGAAGACCCATGTGGGCAGGATCCTGGCCAAGTTGGGTCTGCGCGACCGGACCCAGGCAGCGGTCCACGCCTACGAAACGGGCCTGGTGCGTCCCTCCGGCTACTGAGCCGGCCCCACAACACACCCCGCACCGCGCGACCAGCACAACACAACCGGCACAACAAGACCCGCCGGCACAACGCAGCGCACACAACACGGCGCCCGCGCACGTCGATCGCTCCGGCATGCCCGAATGACGGCAGGAGCGCCACAGCCCAGGGGCGTACGACCCGGGACCACCGAGCGGCCGAGGGCCGCCCGGCGAGTCGTCGCGCCCCGCGACCCACGGCGATGAGCCGCCCTCCGCACACGGTCCGACCGATTCCGTCCACGACCGAAGGAACCGAAGAGTCCATGGGCTCCACCCTTGTCATCACCAACGACTTCCCGCCACGCCAGGGCGGCATCGAGACCTTCGTGCACGCGATGGCCACCCGGGTGCCGGACGACGACGTTGTCGTCTACACCTCGCACGAGCCCGGCGACACCGCCTACGACGTGGGCCTGCCGTTCCCCGTCGTACGGGATGCCGCCCGCACACTGCTGCCGACCGGCCGGGTCACCCGCAGGGCCGTCGAGATCGCCGGGGCCCACGGCTGCGACCGGGTCTGGTTCGGCGCCGCCGCCCCGCTGGCCCTGATGGCACCGGCCCTGCGGCGCAGCGGCGTACGGCGCATCGTGGCGACCACCCACGGCCACGAGATCTGGTGGGCCAGAACCCCCGGTGCGCGCGGGCTGATGCGCCGGATAGGCGATGGCGTCGACGTGGTCACGTATCTGGGCCAGTACACCCGCGCCCGGATCGAGCCCGCGCTCGGCCCGCGCGCCCGTATGAGCCGGCTGGTTCCCGGGGTCGACGCCGAGGTGTACCGGCCGCGCGTCGACGACGGCCCCGACCCCCTCACCGAACTCGCCCTGCACGGCAAGCGCGTCATCCTCTGCGTGGCCAGGCTCGTCCCCCGCAAGGGCCAGGACACCCTCATCCGGGCCCTGCCGCTGATCCGCAGCAAGGTGCCCGACGCCGAGCTGGTGGTGGTCGGCCGGGGGCCCGACGAGGCCCGGCTGCGCAGACTCGCGGCGCGGCACGGTCAGGGAGCGGTCCACTTCGCGGGCGGCGTCTCGCACACCGACACCCCGCCCTACTACGCCGCGGCGGACGTCTTCGCGATGCCGTGCCGTACCCGGAGGGCCGGTCTGGAGGCGGAGGGGCTCGGGATCGTGTTCCTGGAGGCGGCGGCGAGCGGTCTGCCGGTGGTCGTCGGCGACTCGGGCGGCGCCCCGGACACCGTCCTCGACGGCAGGACCGGCCGGGTCGTGGACGGCACCGACCCCGCGGCCGTCGCCGAGGCGCTGACCGGGATACTCCTGGACCCCGACCGGGCGGCGATGGGCGCCGCGGGCCGCGAGTGGGTCCGGGAGTCCTGGTCCTGGGACGCTTCGGCCCGCCGTCTGACAGACCTGCTGACCCCGGCCGATGAGGTCACGGCGGTGCGGCCGGGCGAGGAGTAGCGATCGGCGCGGGGGCGGTGCGGTCACCGGCCGGGGTTTCGGTACCCCGCCGGTCCGTTGGCTTACTGATGGCGCACCGCCCCGGCAGTGAATGTGCCAATGGCCCAGTGGACCTGCCCGGCTTGAGTCAGGGGCCGCGAAGCGTTTGGTGCTGAAGAGGATGTTCGTCGCCCCGGACCCGGGCCGGCTGAGGCTGCGCAGCAGTGTCCGCGCCGTCCTCGGCATCGGACTCGCCGTCGCGGTGTGCGGTCTGGCCGGCCACTCCCTCGTCGCGCTGCTGGCCCTGTTCACGGTGCTGGACAGCGCGGTGCGGGGGCAGGCGATCACCACTGCCCTGCTATAGGTCGCCGTTTTCCCCGTGCTTGCCTCTCGCGCTCGCACGCGCCCCGGCATCCGGCGATCCAGGCGTCCTTGTTCTGGATCCGGAACCGCCCGTACGGGGTCTCGTAGCTCTCCGCGGTGGTTCGGCTACGTGCGCCTCAATGGTGGGAGGCATTTCCCGGACACCGGGCTGCAGCGCAGTCCCTCGCTTGTCGGGTCATTCGGAGCCGCGTCTGTCGGGCTCGCAGCCGCAGCTTGCCCGGCGGACGACCTTGACCGGCAACAGCCGTGCCACAGCGGCCCGCTTCCGGTCCTTGAGCCGTGCGATGAGCAGCTCCACAGCTTCCTTGCCAAGACGCGCCATGGGCTGCCGTACGGTTGTCAATGTGGGCTGTACCAGTCGGCTCAGCGCGATCCCGTCGAAGCCGGTCACGGCCATCTCTTCCGGTGCACGGATGCCGCGCGATGCCAGGGCGCGTAAGGCACCCACTGCCATCTGATCGTTTGCCAGGACCACTCCCTGAGGTCGCTCGCCCCGTCCGTCCAGGATCTTCATGACAGCCCGGTGCCCGGCGGCCTGGGTGAGGTCGCCCCGAATGTGCGGTTGTTCGGGGAGTGGTAAGCCGGCTTCATGGTGGGCGGCCAGGAATCCCTGGAAGCGGGCTTCACAGTCGGGAGAGTCCGACGGGCCACCGACGAAGGTGAGCCGGCGAAGGCCGTGATCGACGATGAGATGCCGAGTCAGCTCCAACTGGCCTTTGGAATTCGCCACTTGGACGTGATCGTGAGCATCATCCCGTCGGCCGGCGAGCATCACGATGGGTAATCGACGCGACACCACCTCCAGTGTCTCGGGCGAGACCGTTTTCGAGAGCACGGCCATCCCGTCCACCCGTCCGGCAGCCTCAGCCAGTTGTTCGCCGGCATGGCGATCGCGCGAGTTGGTGAGCAACAGTGCGTAGCCGTGACGTCCCGCCGCACGCTGCATGCCGCGGATGACCTCGTCGGAGTACAACATCAGTTCGGTGTCATCGGCCTGCGCCGCGTTGGCCGCCCCGGCGTCGTGGAAGTCGGGGAAACAGAGGCCGAGCACGCCAGTGGTGCGGTTGGCGAGCCCACGTGCGGTTCCGCTCGGCACATAGCCCAACTCATCCACCGCTGCCTGCACTCGGTCGCGGGTCTCGGGTCGCACCGCCCCCGGGGTCCGGTAGAAGCGCGACACTGTCGCGATGGAGACGCCCGCCCGTGCGGCGACGTCGTACACCGTGGGGGTGCTCATACTGATGCTCAGCCTCTCCTGCCAATTGGTGGCGCGTGGTTGTGGGGATGCGCTGCCCGGTGTCGCGGCGTTCCGGTGCCCGGGTTCCTCTTCCACTGAAAGCGCATTCAGCCTAGGCGTGCGCCCCTGCGGTGGGCAAGGAGCTGCCTTTCCCCCTGACCGGCCCGTCGATGCCAGGGCGCGGCAGCGGCGGTGGAGGGCGGTTGGAGAGTCACACATCGATTCGACGGGGCAAGCGCGTGGCCGGCCTCGTTGTGGATGCCTTCGCCTTCGGCGCCTACGTGCACGGGGAGGCGTCCGAATCGCGGTGTCGTCGGACCTGATCAGGGTCCGACGGTGCGGCGAGAACATGCTGAATTTTGATCAACAGCTTTGGGAGAGAAGGCGACCGTGCGCCCGCCGGTCTGCGGTGCCCCCATGTTTTCCGACCCCCGGGGAGGGCTGGTTCCCAAGCCTGGCCGATGCCGGGAGGATGACCCAGGCAGCTGCGAGATCCGTCGCCGGATCGTTTTCGAGACCGTCAGCGGTTCGATCCCCAGCCGTTGATATACACCTCACCGGCCTCGCAGCTCCCTGTGCCCGGTGCGGCGCCTCGAAGGTGTTTCCTCCAGACGCGGGACGACAAGGCCGTCGTCCCGAAGTGCTTCCGCGACCGGCGATGCGTCACCTTCCTGCGCGTACTGTGCGGCATGACGCGGATGGCCGGGGAGTTCGGCGCCCGACCAGCGGGACCGTGCCCCCGGTCGGTTCATTCGGCGCCGTACCGGACGCCGGCCGGGGCGTTCCCTTTCATGATGCCCTTTCCCGTAGCAGTTCCCCCAGCCGGCGAACAACCGCCTCCTCGCCGTCCGCAGTGAGCCCGCGGGGGTCAACCTCGAGCTGGCCCAGATGCATCTTGAAGTCGCGAAGGTAGACGGACGGCGTACCGTCGGCCATCTCCTTCGCGAGGGTGGTGGCGTTCCGTCCGGCCGTCATCGGATCGATGGTCAGCAACACCCGGTAGATGCTTCTCCCGGATTCGTCCTGGATCACGCGGGTGGAAAGGCCGGGCATCTTGTCCAGCCGATCCGAGAGCCGCGTCATCCTGACTCGCTGGGCCTGGGCCCTCTCGTCCGCCGTGACGGACGTGTATTCACGGATGGCCTGGAGCAGCCCCAGCAGGTTCTCCTTGCCGACCTTCATGGGCCGGGCAATGCCGTGGTACTGCTCACGGCAGGCTGCGATCAGGTCCGCGCGCCCGCACACGAAACCAGAAGTCGGGGCGCCCAGCGCCTTGGGACCGCTGTAGATCACCAGGTCGGCTCCCGACGTCGGCCAGCGGCGCAGGTCCTCCTCGCCCGCGGCGTCAACGATGACGGGGACGTTGTGCTCCCGGCCGACAGCGATCATCTCGTCGAGCGACACCCCTTTTCGGTGGACCGCGTGCGTGTGAGATGTGACGTATACCAGCGCCGCTGTCCGTTCCGTGATGGCGCCGGCGATGTGACTCACCTGTGTTTCATTGACGGCGCCCACCTCGACGGCCTTTCCGCCGCCGAGTGCGATCATCTGGGTGATCGGTGCCCCCCCGTAGCTGATGGAATGGCCCTTCTGCAGCACGATCTCATTGGGCAGCCCACCGGCATCAGGCAGGCGCTGGATGCTCAGGGCATCGCTGCCCGCAATGCACGCGGCAACGGAAATGGCCATCCCGGCGGCTGCGCCCGTGACGGGGCACGCGCCTTCGGTCCCTGTCACCTCGGCCATGAAGTCGCCGGCGGCCTGCCAGAGTTCATCCATGTTGACGTGGTACTTCGCGGCATTGCTCATCGCCGCGACCACGCCCTCGCTGAGGGTGCACCCACCGAGCGGGGTCGAGTTGGCCTGCGCGGTCACGACGGGTCGAATCCCGATGTCCCGGTACTCCATGATCTCACTCCATTGGCTAGCGGTCTGTTGGATATGAACCGGTAGATGGGCGGTGCTCGCTGCACAGTCCCGCACTCAGCGGTCCCGCACACGCGATGCGGCTCACCCTGCACGTACCTCGGTGGCCAGCCGGTCCATGAAGCCGCTCAAGGTGACTTCGTAGAGGCGCTCCACGTGCCGGCCCCGGTGGATGAGCGCGTGGCGTTGGTTGCGGAGCATCGCAGGGCAGGATGATGTCCGCATACCTGATGTGTTCGGATGTTCCGGCAACGTGGCGAGGTGTCATAGCTGTAGTCGAGCGCCTGCCGGGGAATGCGGGACGGCCCTAGCCAAGATCCGTGAAGTAGTGCGGGGCCCCGCAGACTTCAAGGACACGCCGACCGCCCTTGCCGTCCTGATGGAGACCGTCCCGCGCGTTCCTGAACTCGTCGACGAGAGCGGTGAAGGCCTCCGGACCGCCGCCGATGAAGGACAGCTCGCTCACTCCCAGCCGGAGCACGGGCCCTGGCACCCCGGGCAGGTCGACCTGGACGTTGACCCGGATCCCGAGGTCGTACAGCGCCTGCGAGAAGCCGTCGGTGTCTGCCGCTGAGCCGATCCGTACCCACACCTGGTGGGTGCTGGTGGCAGGCCCGTCGTCGTCGGCAACGACATTGAAGCCAGCCTCCCTGAGGAGGGAGCCGAACAGCCGGGCATTGGCGAGCACCTGTGCCGCGTAGTCGGCGCCGAAGTGGCAGAACTCGGCCGCGGCGAAGCCCAGGGCGAGGGTCTCCGCGAAATGGTGGCTGCTGAGCATCCTGAACTGCGCGTCCCGTAGGCGGTTCCGCAGCTCGGCGTCCCGGGTGACCAGGACGCCCTTGTGCGGCCCGGGGAAGGTCTTGTGGGTCGAGCCGCCCGTGCTGTCCGCGCCCTCGTCGAGAGGGTTGGCCATCGCCCCGCCGAGGACCAGGCCCAAGGTATGGCTGCAGTCCACGTGCAGCAGAGTGCTGGGGGAGTGCTCCTCGATGAGGCGGACGACGCCACGCACATCCAGCTCATGCAGGCTGTTCTGCAGGTCGAGGTAGACGAGTCGCGGCTGCTCCTCGCGCAGGACGCGCCCCAGCCGTTCCGGATCGACGACGCCCCGGGTGACCGGCACGGTACGCGAGGAGAACCCGAGCCGCGCGGCCACGTCAGACGTGGCGTAGTGCCCTCCGGACGAGGCTTCGATGGACACCACCGTCGCGCCGGGCGGGCCTGCGAGGCCGGCCATGGCGATCATCATGGCCGACATCCCGGATATGGGCCGCACGTTGACGTGAGGGGCTCGGGCCAGGTGGGCGAGGCTGTTGAGGGCCAGATCCGTTTCCAGCTCAGCGGCCTCCTGGCCGCCGCGGAACTGCCAGAAGGCAGGGTCGAGCCGGTCGTTGAAGAAGTACCGATTGTAGAAGTCGCTGCGGAGAGGAAGTTGCGCGAGCGGCGACATCCGGTTCTCGCTGGGTACAAGGTTCACGGCATCGACGGCGGACCTCTCGTGCCGGCGGAACCGCGTGAGGGCCTGCCGGATGCGCGTGATGCCGCTCGCCTCGGCAGTGGGCGCCGTGCCGTGTCGGTGCGTTGTTTCCACTGTCTCTCCTTCGTCGGGAATCGGGGCCGACGCGATCAGCGGGGGCCAGGCAGGCCGGTCGCCGTGGGGGCCTTCGTGTAGAGAGCCCTGACGAGGTGCCGGCGTGTGTCCGGGGTGTCCTCATACGGTTGGCGGCCGTGCGAGAGCCGGTCGTTGCGGAAGACGAGAGCCTCGTCCGCCGCCAGACGCACCGACAGCCGGTACCGCGGCTCTTCGGATGCCGCGCGGAGGAACTCCAGCGCCCGGTGGAGCCCGCCGGGCGGCCCGGCGGAGAAGGCCCATTCACAGGTCTCGTTGTCCGTGTAGCGGGTAATGAGGTCACCGTTCGGCTCGGTGCGGAAGACGGGGCCCGTGGCGCTCGCATCGACGCCCGGTATGGTGGCCCGGCGCCTGAGGGCGACGGGTGAGAGAAGTGCCTTCGCTGCCGCCGGGTCAGTCCTGCGGAGTGCGGCGAACGCGGCGGGCGAATTGAAGAGCAGCGTCTCGCCGCCTCGATGGGCGGCCCGGACACAGAAGAGAACGGTGGTCTTGATGACACCGATGGCGTCGAGAAGACCGTCAACGTGCCAGCCCTGCCCCGCGGTCGTACTGAAGCCCGGATGCCGGTCCTCGGCATCGCTGCGGATGTCACTGTAGGAGGCGGAGTACTCGCGTGCCGACGCGTTCTGATAGAGGGCGGGAACGTACGGGTCGCCCAGGTGCAGTGCGGTGGCCAGGGTTTTGAGCGCTACGTCGGCCTCTCCGGATCCCCCCATCGCGACGAGGGCGAATCCCCGCTCACGAAGTGCTCTCACGATGCGGTCCGGCGCCTCCTCAGCCGCGAAGTCCACGCGCTGCGCGCACTGCGCGTCCCTGAAGTCAGCCAGCAACTGACGCATGATCCACACCCTTCTCCTGGCAGCGGACGAGTTCCGGCCCCGGCCAGGACTTCGTCGGAGAGCCGAGCTGTGGGCTTGTTCTGGTCGGGACGGACAGCTTCGGGATGCAGTGCGTGAGATGCCACGACGGACGGCGGGATCTGCCGCTTGCAGCTGGAACTGCTGCCCGCCTCGTGCTCCGGGGCGTCCGCCTCCACCGCTCGGGGGCGAACCTCGGGGCCGGCGGGCGGCGACGGCAGGACTCGGCGATCCGAGTGGTCCTGCTGCTGCCGCAGTCCCTGTCGATCCGGACACTCACAGGATTTCCGCTCCCCTCAGAGGCTCCGTCAGCAGTTCGGCGCATTGCGCCAGTGCGGGCAGCGTCTGCATACGCCGAGCGAACTCCCTGGCGGCCGTTCTGATCGTTGTGGAGTGCACGGTGGTGAGGAGGCTCTCGGCGAGGTTTGCCGACGAGCAGTCCTCCCATCGCAGCGCTGTGCCGAATCCGCAGGACAGGGCTCGTTCGGCATTGAAGAACTGGTCGCTGTGGAACGGGGTGAGGTGGAGGGGGATGCCCCGGCTCAAGGCCGCGGTCATGGTGGCGAATCCGCCGTGCCCCACGACGAGATCGGCCCCGTCCATGAGCGGTTCGAGTGGGACGAACCCCAGGATGGTGGCGTACGAGAACCTGGAAGCCAGTTGGCCCGCGATTTCGTCCGGAGCGGCCACAACGACCTCGGCGCCAGAGCCACGCAAGCCGCTGAGCGCGACACTCAGAAAGTCGAGATGGGGAACCGTCGCCGTGGTCCCCATGGTGATCAGGATGCGTGGGACGTGACCGGCGCGCTCGGCCGGGACGGCCGGTTTGCGTGGGGCGGGCGGGCGGAAGAACCGCGCGTTCGGGATGAGCCGGGCGTTCGTGCCGTAGAAGTCGGGATGCATCAAGGACACCCCCATGAGGGGCACTTGGCAGGCGCCGTCGAGGTCCTCCGTCAGCCCCAGCGCGGTACGCAGGGGGGCCATGAGGGCCCCCTCCCGCGTGAGCTGCCGCTCCAGAGCGGTGGTGGAGTCCGTCAGCATCGTGGCATGGCGGACTCCGGCGGACTCCGCGGCCAGCAAGGCACCGCGCTCCGCGAAGTCACGCACGATCAGGTCCGGTTGGAACTCCCCGATGATGCGCGCGGTGTCCCGGTAACTGACCCAGGCCATCCTCCGGTTCTGTTCGCCCCACCATTGCTCCCGGGCAGGGCC
Organism: Streptomyces sp. NPDC127117; assembly: GCF_042677325.1. Classification (NCBI taxonomy): domain Bacteria; kingdom Bacillati; phylum Actinomycetota; class Actinomycetes; order Kitasatosporales; family Streptomycetaceae; genus Streptomyces; species Streptomyces sp. NPDC127117. Next base: position 82,939 of record NZ_JBHXTM010000014.1, on the reverse strand, counting down.
GCGCGTCGGCGGGTCCACCGGAAAGGACTCCGCCCCCTTGGAGTAGCGAGGCACACCAGGTGGAAAGATCTCCTGCGGCAAAGCGTCACTCACGGCCAGTGCCGTGTGATGGCCTGCTCTGCGGAATTCTTTCAACAGCGCCACGAGCGGCATCACATGTCCGATTCCAGGTGCTCCGGCGAAGAGGATTCTCATGGTTGTCCCTCGTTCGGCTGGGGGATGTGCCCTACAGGACCAGATCGGCGAGCCCCTGGGCAATGGCCCGGCCAGAACCTGCCATGTTCCTTGACCCGCGCTCGGCGTCCACAGTTGGATGCGTTTTGAGACCGTCGGGCGGCGGGTGAATTGGGTGGGGAGCTGTCAGGGATGCCGAACAGAGATGGTGCGGGCAGGGTAGCGGATGTCTTGCGCAACGATCCGGCCGGACTCTACGACCACTGTGATGAGCCGACCCGGATCCTCTATGAGCACATCATTCTGGAACTGGCGAACAGATCTGGAAAGTCCGCTCTGGATACGGCTCGTGCCGCGGTGGAGTTATGTTCCCAGCGCTCCGTGCAAGGGGAGAAGGGAGAAACGGGGGCTGCTCACGTCGGCTGGGCCCTGATCGGTGCAGGGCGGGACGAGTTCCTGACCGCCATCGGCTGCCGGCGTACCTGGCGCGACACTCTGATATCCGGTTCCGAGAAGGTCAGGTCCGGAATATATCTGGGTGTTCAACTCGCGCTGTCCGCAGCCCTCGTCTGGACAGCTGCCCGGGTCGTCGTCCCCGCGACGAGCCCGGTATGGGGCTTTGTCGGTGTGCTTCTCCTGGTGCCACTGATGATTCCATTGAGCAAGTCGCTGCTCATGTCATTGCTGCAGATCGCACCCCTGCCCGTGCGCCCGCTCCTGAGACTGGAGTCACGGAACGGGGTGCCCGCGGAGTGCTTCACCTGCGTGGCGAGCCCCGTCATCGTGCAGAACGAGTGGGACATCGCATCGGCTCTGGAGACCGTGGAACGCAATCAGCGGGGCAACGGCGGGCAGAACATCGTGTATGCGCTGCTGATGGATCTTCCGGATTCCGACACCGAGTGGACGGACACCGATGCCTCTCTCATCGAATGCGCGGAGCGTACTGTCCATGAGATGAATCAGAGGGTCGGAAGTACGACTTTTCATGTGCTGGTCCGGCGCCGTCTCTGGAATGCCCGGGAGCGGGCCTGGATGGGCTGGGAGCGCAAGCGCGGAAAGCTTGAGGAGTTCAATCGTGTCATTTCCGGAGGGTGGCGCACAACCAGCTTCATCCTCGATGAGAAGACCGTTGAAACGTTTCGCCCCGTCACCTATGTCCTGACGCTCGACGCGGATGCCCGCCTTCAGCGGGACGGTGTCCGTAAACTGGTGGGGGCGCTTGCCCATCCGCTGAACTCACATGTCGTTCTGCGCCCCGGCCCGGAATACGGAGAATCGGGCGGGCTCACCCGTTTTCGGCTGGCAACCGCAGGGCGTCCGAGCGGACTCTACGACGCCTCGCACGAACACACCTGTACCGTTCCCCGGCCGGCAACATATCAGGACTTCATGGGTCGCGATATTTTTCTGGGGCTCGGTGTGTACCACGTACGCAAATTCATGGCGGCCCTGGACGGCAGAATTCCCGAGAACTCCGTGCTCAGCCATGACAAATTGGAAGGGATGCACACCCGAGTCGGGTACGCCCCGGATGTGGTCTATCTGGAGTGCCCACCGCAGGACTACCTGACACATCGCAGACGTCATCACCGTTGGGTGCGCGGTGACTTCCATCTGCTCCCGTGGCTCTTTGCGACGGGCCGGGGAAGGCGCTGCGCCCTCGGAGCACTGGACAGATGGCACCTCCTCAACGACCTGATGGAGCATCTGCGCGGCAGTGCCGCGATCGCTCTGCTGGCCGTCGGGTGGCTCACCGGCCCGGCGACGGCAGTGACCCTGATCGTGCTTCTGGCGCTGAACGCGACCGTCGTGCTGCGTCCCGCCGTCGCGCTCCTGGAGCTGCCGGGGCCACAGGCTCCGCGCGCGGACGCCACGTCACGCACCCACGGGGTCCAGTGGCACACGCGCGTTCGAACCGCTCGGGCAGCCTTCGCGCGGGAAGCGGTCCGCCGGGGCCTGTGGCTGGTGTTTCTCTGCGACTACAGCCTGTCCAACACCGATGCGGCTCTCCGGTCCCTCTACCGCACCTTCATCAGCCGGCGGAAGGTCCTGGAGTGGACCGCGTCGGCGAGCGATTCCAAGACCGTCGCCGGTCTGGGGCCGGCCCGCCAGTGGCGCATGATGGCGGCCGCGCCCGCCCTCTCGCTGTGTCTGCTTGCGGTCGTCGTCGCCGTCGAGCCGGAGCATGTCCTGATCGCCGCGCCCTTTCTGCTCAGCTGGTGTGCTGCTCCCTGGCTCGCCGCCGTGCTGGCCGTGCCGGTCACTTCCGGTCAGCCGAGGCTGTAGGCCCGCGCCTGGATGTCGTACAGATCGCTGTAGATACCTCCGCGTTCCATCAACTCCTCGTGTGTTCCCTGTTCGACGAGCCTGCCGTCCCCGAGCACCAGGATGAGGTCGGCGCCTGCCACGGTGGAGAAGCGGTGCGAGACGATGACGGTGATGCCGCCCGTCCGGCGCGCCAGCGCGGAAGCATGGCGCATGTAGTGCTCGAAGATGGTGTGTTCGCTCGGAGCGTCCAGTGACGCCGTGGGCTCGTCCAGGAGGAACAGCAAGGGATCGCTGCGCATGCCGGCGCGGGCGAGGGCCGCTTTCTGCCACTGCCCCTCCGACAGGTCGATTCCCCCGAAGGTTTGTCCCAGGGGGGTGTCCAGGCCCTGGGGCAGGCTCGCGACCAGGGCCTCCGCGTCAGCGGCACGGATGGCCCGCTCCACCCTGGATCCGTCCTCCAGGCGCGGGAGATCCCCCAGCCCCACGGATTCCCGCAGCGTCGTCTGCGGGTAGCGGCCGAAGTCCTGGAAGGCCGCACTGGTGCGGGCGCGCCACAGAGCGGTGTCCAGCTCCGTGAGGTCGGTGCCGTCAACCTCGATGGTGCCCGTGGTGGGGCGGTAGAACTTGCACAGCAGCTTTCCCAGTGTGGACTTGCCCGAGCCGAACTCGCCCACGACGGCGACCACGGAACCGGCCGGAATGCTGAGGTTCAGGGCTTCCAGGGCCGGGCTGTGGCTGCCGGGGTGGGTGTAGCCGACGTTCTTCAGAGAGATCCCCGTGCGCAGGACCTCGGGCGGGGGCAGCGTGCCGACGGCACGTGACCGCTCAGTTGCCGCGTATTCGCGCAACCACGTGTACGCATGCATCAGCCTCTCCGCTTCGAGCGCTTCCCCGGCCGAGTTGACCGCAGCTTGGACGGCCGACTCCAGGGTCGCCGCCACGGACACGGCCAGGAGCAGGTCTCCGGCGGAGGCCGAACCCCGTGAGTAGGAATGAACCACCACGGTCAGCGCGCCGACGAAACCGAGGGCGAAGGCGGCCCAGCCGACCAGGCGCCAACAGGTCGCACGCAACCGGGCACCGGAGCGGATGACCATCGCATCGTCCCAGGCCGCGGCCTGCCTGCGAGTCAGTTCGGCCCCGGCGCGGGCCACCCGGATTTCCTTGCCCGCGTCGGCGGAGGTCGTGAGGTCGAAGAGGTGACGCTGCAGCCGGAAGGCCTCCGCGCTGTCGATCTCCGCTCGGTTCACCAGGGTGCGGCCCCGTTTGTTGCACCACAGGGGGACGACGGCGAAGACGACGAGGCCGACCAGCCAGGGACTCACCGAACCCATCAGCAGCAGCACGAGACCCAGTCGCAGGGCGGTGAAGACAGTGGTGATCGCAGCCCAGGCGCCTTCGGCGACCCCCCAGGCCGACCCGCGCAGCAGTGTCACGCGGTCCAGATAGTCGCTGCGCTCCAAGTGCTCGATACCGTCCAGCGTGGCGATGTCCCGCGCGATGCGCGGCTTGAGCCGTGTTTCGGAAACCTGGTCGATGACGCGATTGCGCATGCTGACATGGAGCGAGTTGACGACGGCGGTCACCGTGCAGATCGCGGCGGCCGCCGCGGCTGCCCCGACGGCTGTGTCGACCGCACCGCGAGTCGTGGCGTCGACGGTGGCGCGCAGCGCGAGGGGAAGCCCCGCGGACGAGACCAGCAGAGCGATGTCGAGAAGGAACAACCCGCAGGTCAGGATGGGAGTGGTCTGCCAGGACAGACGCAGCATCGCGATCGTGGACCTGATGTACTGCCTCACCGGACCTCGCCTTCCTGGACCAGCTGGTCGAAGCCTTCACCGAACCGCGACGCCTGTGTGAGAAACAGGTCCGCGTACGTTCCTCCGAGGGCCATGAGCTCGTCATGGGTGCCGCACTCGGTGACGCGGCCGCCGTCGAGGAGCACGATGCGGTCGGCCTGCCGGACCGTGGACAGGCGGTGAGAGATGAGAACGACGCTTGCGTCGGCCCGGTGCTCGGTCAGTCGCTTGAACACCTCGAACTCCGTACGTACGTCCAGATGAGCCGTGGGCTCGTCGAGAACCAGGACGCGAGCCCCGCTGCGGACCGCGTACAGGGCGCGGGCCAGGACGAACTGCTGCCACTGGCCACCGGAGAGGTCGACCCCGCCTGCGCAGGAGCGGGAGAGCGGAGTGTCCCAGCCCTGCGGCAGCCGGCTGAGGACTTCATGGAGCCCGGCCTCCCCGGCCGCTGCTTGGACGGCGGCCCGGTCCGCCGGGCGTCCGGCGCGGCCCAGCGAGACGTTCTCCGCCGCGGAGAACCGGTAGCGCACGAAGTCCTGGAAGACCACGGAGAGTTGCTGGTGCCACTCGGCGGCTGCGACCTGGGCTATGTCCGTTCCGTCGGCGGTGATCCGGCCGGACGTGGGCCGGTACAGCCCCGACAGCAGCTTGATCAGGGTGGACTTGCCTGCTCCGTTGAGACCCACGATCGCGAGCAGTTCGCCGGGGCGGATCTCAAGGTCCAACTCCTGGAGGATCTGCCGGTCGGTGCCGGGGTAGGTGAAGGAGACCCGTTCGAAGCGGACCACGGGGGGTCTGGGGCCGACCGGCAAGCGGTGCGGAACCTTGTCGCGGTGGGCGGAGAGTTCGGCGCGAAGTCTCTCGTAGGCCCGCAGTCCCACCAGCCCCCCCTCGATGTCGAAGACGTCGGTGGGGACGAGTGTCTGCAGCAGCGCCCAGCCGGCCATCAGCACCGTCGTGAGACCGGCCACCGGAAAATCGCCGTGTGCGGCCTTCAACACCATCAGCAGGTACACCGTGACGAGCGGAGGGCCGATGATCACAGCCGTGATCCACTGTTCACGGTTGTTGCGAGCCTCGGCCGCCCAACGGGGCCGGAACATCGCCAGAGCGTGCTCCCGGGACCGGTCGACGGCCCACTCGGCGAGACCGAAGGTGCGGACCTCTTTGCCACCCGTCCACTCCGTGGCCAGCCTGTTCCAGTGGTCGGCACGGATCCCCTCCATCACCCCCTTCTGCTGCACCGCGATGTGGCGCACGCACTGGCGGCGTGCGAAGGCGCGGCTGGCCAGGGCCGGCCCGAGCAGGGCGGGGACCAGCCACCAGGCGTAGCCGGCGAGCAGGGTGCACGATGCGACTGCTCCCAGGCCGCGGATGAGCAGGTCGAGTTGGGCCGTGGCCCCGACACCGGGGGTACGCTCCACGCGTGACTGACGGTCGGCCTGGGCGATTCGCAGCAGCTTCTGGACGCGGGGGCGTTCCAGTACGTCGATGGACCCGGTGCCGACCGCGAGCCGGATCAGAGCCGAGCGGTGGGCTCCGTCGATGCGCTGGACGGCGAGGTAGCGCAGCGTATCGGCGAGGCTGCGGGCGGACCGGCCGACGAAGACGACTGCGGCGAAGGCCGCCAGTGGTACGACGCAGGCGGCCATTACGTCATCACGTGGCACATCGAGGAGGCCACTCACGAGCAGGCCGGTAGCCGCGGCGATTCCGGTCGGTGCCATCGCGCTTGCCAGGAGCGCACCTGCGAGCGCGAGGAGGAGAGGTCCTCGCGCAGCGCGCATGGTGTTCACCAACAGCAGCCTGTCCCTCAGAAACCCGGCCGCCCGGCGCCCGACTGGGATCAAGGACCTGGCCTCAGCACCGACGGCGGCCGACGTGGGTCGGTAGTTCTCGGACGGGAGCAGGTCATGCCGTGTCTCCAAGAAGTCGTGGGAACGAATCCTGGAGCAGTGTGTCGTGCGATCGCCCGCCCGGGGCCGCCCGGGCCATGAAGTGGCAGGAGGCTGCCGCGGCGGACGGTCCGGAAGCCGTAGCGCGTCGGGCCCTGGCAATGCCTTCCACTCAGAGCCAGTTGCGTTGCGCTGCCATCAGACCGGCCTGGAAGCGGCTCCGCGCCTGAAGTTGTGTCATCAGGCGGGACACGACTCGTCTGTAGGTCCGCAGCGCCATGCCCAGCTCCCGTGCGGCGGCCTCATCCGTGGCCCCTTGGGCGAGTTGCTGCAGGACGTCCTGCGCGCGGGGTTCCTGCAGGGGGTTCTCACGCGACGGGTTGGAGGCATCGCCCGGTGGGGGAAGCCGGCTCACCAGCGAGCTGGCGATCATCGGGGCAAATGGCAGGTTCTGGCCAATCAATGCCCCCTCCGAGTAGTCGCACTTGTTGCGGGCGACGACGAGGTTCCGCCGATCGATGACTGCCATGCGTGTGACGGATTCCGGAATGCGTAAGAATTCGACGCCGGTCTTCGCGAGGCGGGCTATCTCCTTTTCCGGAGATGCCCTGGAAATCTTTGTGGTGGGCGCGGCGAAGACGCGTACACGCAGCTCTGATCTTCCTGCGGAACAGGCGGCCGCGAAGTCTTCCGAGTTGTCGTCCCAGGTGAATTCACCAGGAAGTGTGAGGATGACCTCCCGGCGTGCACTGTTTATTGCTGCGTGGACCTGTTTCGAATTCAGGGATTGGAAGATCACTTGTTCTCTCCATTTTGGAGCGAGCGCTGGTGACTGTGAGGTGGGAGCACAGATGGCTGGCTCTGTTCTCAGTTCGGGCATGGCTGAAGTATGGAGATATTGAATGATTCCTATAAGCACGTATGCGCTTACATCGATGGCATGAGTTTATGCTTTTGGCGTGCGCGAAGAATAGATCCAGCAGTAATGGCACGAGTTGCGCACCGGGGTGGGTGTGCGGCTCGGGCTCCCTCGTCGAGACCGTCTCGGCGATACCGGCGCGGTCTCGTCGGCGCGCTCCGGCCGCCGGTGGGCGTTCGGTGACGCCTGCACCTGGAAGTCCATGCTCGGGCGCCTGGTGTGAGTGCCGTCGACTGTGCTCCCGCGTCGCTCGCCCGTGCTGTCGAGGGCGATGGCCACCCTGTACCCGGCGTCGGTGTTCTCCGGTCGCGCGGCGGTGTTGTCGACGGATGCGAGTGAGAGGTGACCCGGCAGTCCGCTCTGTTCGGGTCGCGGGCGAACTCCCCGCCGCCGCGGTGTCGCGGGCCGGCTTTGATGGAGTTCCATGGGTGAACATCTGGGAATGAGTGCTCGTTGGCTACTGAAATTATTCATGCCATCCCCCGTGGTGGTGTGTTCCGGCGAGTGATGTGCGCGGGGTGCGGAGTCGATGTTCTTGCGAATCGCAAGATGATGGCGGTTCCTTCGGCTGCTCTCCGGAGCGGATTCCTGATTGTTCGTGCCGAGACCTTCCGGATCAGGAATGTTCAGGATTTCACTGGCGGCCCCGTCGGAAGGGAATTCATTGACGCCATATCGAGGATTCGCGAATTCCACCATGGCTGCATGCTAGCAGAGCTGGGTGCGCCGCAATGAGGGGATTTCGGCCACTCGGTAGCATTGGCGACTGTGGATTGGGTGATAGCGGGGAAGATCAACTTGAATGCCTGACATGTAACTCAACGTGCCTGTTGGTCAGGTTTGGTGTACGTGGGAAGGCTAAAAGTGCCGTGTTTATCGAAAAGAATGGGCTGGCCTGTCGGTGCCGCAGGGCGGGGACGGGGGGTGGTGTACCCGATGGTCGATATTTAGCCATGTCCCAGAAAGCTGCAGGTGAATGGCGGTCGAGTGGCCCTGGTGTGGCCGTCGAAGGCATGGTGATGAACTCGGAATGCCTGTGCGCGGGGCGAGTTGGGTGCTGTTGACACCGGGTTGGTGGTGCGCTTCACTCTTCATCGCGCATATGCCAGTGCACGGCAAATCGCCACGTAGAACGAGTCTCGTGGGTGCGTCGCGGCCCGGAGCCGTGCCCGTTCGCCGGGTCGGTTCCCGGCGTTGGGGGTTCCGGGATGTGGATCCGCTCCCTTCGTTGTGAGCCGGGTCTTCCTTTTGATTGAAACCTGTCAGTGGCCAGATATGCGCGTAGGCCGAACAGAACGATCGGTGCAGTGCCGCTGTCTCGCGGCAGCGGTCCGCGTGACCGCACCGCTGGGTCGGTCGGCGCCCAGGTCCGCCCCGGATACGCCCAGGCGAGTGAGGAAGGAGTCGGCGCATGGTGAAGCTACTGCTGCGCGATCCGAACCTGAGGCGGTTCGTCCTTGCGCGATCGCTCTCCCGGGCCGGTGACGCCGTGTTCCCCATCGGACTCACCGCGGTCATGGTCGAGCAGGACTTCGGCGCGTCGGCCGTGGGCTTCGTGCTGGGTGCCTCCATGGTCCCGGTCGTGACGCTGATGCTCGTCGGCGGAGTCCTGCTCGATCACTTCCAGCCCCGATCTCCCATGGTGATCGCAGACTTGGCGAGGTTCGCGCTGCAAGCCGTTCTCGCCCTGCTGTTCCTCGCGGGCAGGCCGGCACTGTGGCAGATTCTTGTGATCACCCTGTGTACCGGAGTGGCCCAGGCTCTCTTTCAGCCCGGTGCGGGGAGTTTGCTCAAGCAGATTGTGCAGGGTGACACCCAGCCGGCCAATGCCGCCGTGCGGTCGGCGGAGTCCGTCGTCTCCCTGGCAGCGCCTGCGGGAGCCGGGTTCGTCATCGCGGCTACCTCCGCTTCGGTTGTCATCGCGCTGGACGCGCTCTCGTTCGCGGCCAGCGCTGTGCTTCTGTGGCGCATTCGTCTGGTGGTCGTCCGGAAGCCGGAAGGCCGGCCCAACGTCCGACGCGAACTCAGAGTCGGGTGGCGCGAGTTCTCGGCACGGCCCTGGCTGTGGTCGACGGTGGGTGTTTTCGCGCTGTTCGGACTGCTGGTTTTCGGTCCTTTTGATGTACTCAAAGCAGTTCTGCTCATTGAGAGGTTCGGGGCGACGACCTATGGGTTACTGATCTCGGCTTTCAGCCTCGGGGCCGTGGTCGGTGGAATGCTCGCCTGGTGGTTCAAGCCCGCCAGACCCCTGGCGGTCGGTGTGCTGAGCCTGCTGGCATTCGCACCACTGCCTGCGGGGATCGCCTGTCGAGCTCCGCTGTTCCTGCTTGCTCTCCTCTTCGTCATGGGGGGCGCGGCGAACGCCTTCTGGGCCGTGATGTGGGCGACCACCGTCCAGTCGCACTCCCCGCCGCACGCGCTCAGCCGGATCCACGCCTACGACGTCATCGGCTCGATCGGTCTGGTCCCCGCGGGGCGAGCTCTGGCGGGCCCCGTTGCGGCGGGAATCGGTGCGTCGGCCGTGCTGCTGAGTTCCACCGCCTTTCTCCTGTTGGGGTGTGTCGCCCTGCTGCTCGTACCCGCCGTTGTCCGCCTGCGCCGACCCGTAAGAGCCGGACAGGTCACGCACGGCATCGAACCAACCGTTGATTCCCGTCGACCTTAGGGGTTCCGTGTATCCGCAGACACGTCGCACGCTCACCGACAAAGAGTTCGCCGACATCAAGCACACGGTGTCGATCCGGTCCAAGTCGCGGGCCCGGCTGCGCACCGACGTCTCGTACGCCTCGGAAGTGCCGCGTGAGGTCAGCCTGCAGCTCACCTACCGCTGCAACCTGCGCTGCAGCCACTGCTACCAGTGGAACGACCAGGGCTTCTTCCGAGACTGGGATGTCGCCAAGCAGCGGACGGAGTTGGACACGCGCGTGGTCGAGGACGTTCTCTCGGCGACGGCGGAGGTCAGGGGGAAACTGTTCCTGTGGGGCGGCGAACCGCTGATGCACGGCCGTTTCGACGAGGTCTCCCGGCTCATCGAGCGCTATCCGCGAACGGTCAACATGTGTACCAACGGCCTCCTCTTCGAGCGCAAGATGGACGACCTGCTGAGGATCGGCAGCCACTTGAACCTCCTGGTCAGCCTGGACGGGCTGGGAGCCGATCACGAACTGCTGCGGGGAAAAGGCACTTTCGGGCGGACCGTGCGCAACATCCAGGCGATGCTCGAGCTGAAGCGGAAAGGGCAATTCCGGGGCGAGGTGTCCGTCTCCTGCATGGTGTCGGAAGCCACCGTGCACCGCATGTACGAGTTCATGGAGTGGGCCGAGGAAGTCGGCGTCAACACCGTCTACTTCCAGTTCCCCTGGTACATCAGCCCGGACGTGGCGCACTCCATGGACGAGGTGTACCGCGAGCATTTCGCCTGGCTGGAGCCCGAAACCGGAACGGCGCAGCCGACGTGGCACTCGTACACCTATCGACTGCCCGAGGAGCTGATCCCGGTGCTGCGGGACTCGATGGCGCGGCTCGCGGGGAGGGTGTGGGGGCCCCGTGTCCGTTACCAGCCGCAGTTGGAGGAGAGCGAGGTCGAGTCCTTCATCCGGGGCACCTCGCAGCCGGCCCAGCAGCGCAAGCGCTGTCTGGCCGTCACCAACCGCATGGAAGTCCATGCCGACGGAAACGTCAGCTCCTGCAAGTTCTTTCCGGAGTTCGTGGTGGGAAACCTCTATGACACCCCTGTGATCGATCTCTGGCAGAGCGAAAAATTCCGGCGGGTTCGTTCGATCCTGGCCGAGACCGGGATGATGCCGGTCTGTTCGAAGTGCATTCTCCTCTACCTGAACGGAGTGTGAGTCATGGTGCCGGAGACCGACATCGAAATGCGTGTCAAGAAGGTTCTTGTCGATGTTTTCAAGGGTAAATTCGAAGCGCACGAGATCTCTGTGGAAGCGGACATAGTAGAGGAATTGGGTCTCGACTCCCTGCAGGCAATCGAATTCCTGTTGCGTGTCGAGGAGGAGTTCGACATCGAGTTGGAGTACGAGAACCTCAGCCTTCAGACCCTGCGCTCGGTGCGACAGTTCGGCGCCGAGACTGTCCAGCCGCTGGCTGGTGGCAGCGAAGGACCGCAGCCGCAGGATTTGCAGAAGTGACTACTGCTGTCCACTTCGGCACGTTCGGTGCTGAACGTCACTGGCGCCCGCACAACCTGGCAGAGCTGCCACGGCTGGCGTCGTCGGGGGCAGACCCCGTGGTCGGCAGGATGGACGAGATGCTCTTCGGCTTCACCTCGCCCGGCGACCTGCTGGTCACCCGCAGTACGCTGACCGCGCGGCACCGGGAAGCGATAGCGGCGGCGGGTTTCGACCTCGACTACCGTTGCCTGTCCCCGCTCGCGGCGGACGGCGACGGGGCGGCACCCGTGGACGAGCCCGCCGTCGAGGAGTTGCTCGCGCAGGACCAGGAGCTGGTGCGGGCCATGACCCGGCAGGAGAGAGTCCTCCCCTTCGCGGTGCTGCCTGCCACGCAGCGGCTGCTGGCAGGTGTGGGGCGGGCCTCCCTGGTGCCGCCCGCGGAGACGGTGGCCCGGGTCAACGGCAAGGCGTGGTCGACGGCGCTGGCGCAGCGCCTCGGGCTCCCCGGCGCGGGGGATATCGTGTGCTCCGCGGCGGAACTGGAAGCCGCAGTGACGCGCGTACTGGCCGTGGGAAATGGTGCGGCCCTGGTCAAGGACGCGTACGGGGTTGGCGGCCAGGGCACTGCGGAGGTCGTCACGCCCCGGGCGTGTGCCCGACTGGTCAGGCACGTCCGGCGCCAGGAGGAGCGGGGGCAGCGGGTCGAGTTCGTGGTACAGCCGCGTCATGGGCGGCGCGCGGACTTCTCCGGCCACCTCAGGGTCGAGCGCGACGGTTCTTGGGACTACCTCGGTCTGCGGGGCATGACGAACGACGGCTACCGGCACCACACCTCGGGGCCACCGACGCCCGGTGTGACACGCACCGCGGAGTGCAGGGAATACACCGCGGTCCTGGACGAGGTGGCCAAAGCCCTGGTGGCGGAGGGCTACTTCGGCCCCGTGGGTGTCGACTCGATGCTGACGAAGAGCGGCGGGTGGGTTCCGCTCCTGGAGGTCAACGCGCGGAGTTCGCTGGGTCTGCTCAGCCTCCGTCTGGACGGGCGAGTGGCCGGTCACGGGCTGAGCGCCCAGCTCTGGCAGAGCGATGTCTCGGTGGAGCCGGGGGCGGGAGTCGACCGGCTGCTGCACGCACTCTCCGAGGATGGGCTGCTCTACGCGGAAGGAACTGGGGCAGGTGTGCTGCCGCTCGTCGGAGGTTCGCTCCGCACCACATCGGGACGCCTGTTCTGTGCCGCGTTCTGCGCCCCGGAGGAGTTCCCGCTGCTCCAGGCCCGTACCCTCGCCTGCGCCGGGCGGGCGGGTGTACACGTGAAGCGAGGAGGCGTCCCGGCATGAGCCTGGGCATCGGACTGATCGGGGCGACGGGGATAGCCGAGCGCACCATGATGCGCCCCAGCCAGGAGTACGACGACGTCACCGTACGGGCTGTGGCCGCATCCGTGCCCGACCGGGCCGAGGACTACGCTCGCCGCCACGCGATCCCTCGTGTCCACGCGGGCTACGAGGACCTGATCTCCGATCCTGCGGTCGACCTGGTCTACATTTCCCTGCACACTGCGGCACACGCGCGATGGGCGGAACGTGCGGCGCGGGAGGGCAAGCATGTCGTTGTCGAGAAGCCGCTGTGTCTGACCAGGCAGGAGCACTCGGCGATCACTGCCGCGCAGCGGCACGGGGGCGGCCACGTACTGGAGGCGTTGCCCACGCTCGGACACCCCTGGCACGACAGGGTGCGCGACTGGCTGCGGGCAGGATCCTTCGGTGAACTCGTCGGTGTGCGCAGTCGATTCGCCTTCTCCGTGCAGCCCGGGCAGGGCTACCGCTGGCGTTCCGACCTCGGCGGGGGATGCTTCTACGACTCCGCGGGCTACTGGCTCCAGGCCCTCCAGGACACGGTGGGCATCGCCGAGGCCCAGGGGACGGGACACTCCGACTTCGATGGCGCCGGAGGAGTGGACCGTCGCTTCTGCGCGGCCCTCCTGCTGTCCACCGGGCAGCGCGCCACGCTGGAGAGTTCCTTCGGTACGGCCCGTACCACCGAGCACGTGTACGAGTTCCGTGAGGCCACTGTCCGGGTGCGAGGTGTACTGCTCCCCATCGCCGGAGCTGTTCCCCTGAACATCACGGTCGTCGCACCCGACGGCAGCAGAACAGTCACCACAACCCCCGCGGTGTCGTACTACGCGCAGCAGTTCGCACGTATCCGTGCGCTGGTGCGGGGGGAGGGAGAGCACTGGGGTGCCGAGCTCGGCGCCTGCGAACCGCGTATCGCGCTCATGGACCAGATCCATGCGGCAGCACGACAACGGATATCCGGCCCTGTCACGGAGGAACGATGGTGAGCACGTCGTACGAGGAGACGGTTGCGGCGGCCGAGGCTGTCCTGAGGGAAGCCGGTGTACGCGGGTGGGAGACGGCCCTGTACACGCCACTGTCCGGCGGTACGTACAACACTGTCGTCCGGATCGCTCTGGACCAGGGCCGCGACTGGGTGCTCAAGGTCCCGCCGCGTTCGGCGGCAGGCCTGGCCTACGAGCGGGCGCTGCTGACCGGCGAGGTCGCCTTCTACGAGTCCGCCGCGACGGCTGCGGACGCCGGCGTCGTGCCCCGGGTCGTCCACAGCGAGACCGACGCCGATGCGGGCACCGGCCCCTACCTGATCATGACGGCGTGCCCCGGGGCTCCCTGGCATGCGGCAGCCGATTCCCTGGAGGAGACCGAACGGCTGCGACTGCGAGAGGAGTTGGGCCGGCTGGTGGCGCGCCTGCACGCGGTCACCGGGCCGGGCTTCGGCTACCCCGCGCAGCCGCTGGGGCCGTTGACGTCCACCTGGCGGGAGGCGTACACCGCGATGACCGGCGCCGTTCTGGACGACGCGGAGCGGTATGCGGCACGGCTGCCGCGTTCCACCGCCGCGATCAGGGAGACGCTCGCCGCCGCATCGTACGTACTGGACGATGTCACCCGGCCCGCGTTGGTCCACTTCGACCTGTGGCAGGGCAATCTGATGCTCGCCGGGCCGCCCGGCGGCCGTCGGCTCAGCGGCCTGATCGACGGCGAGCGGATGTTCTGGGGCGACCCGGTGGCCGACTTCGTCTCGCTGGCGCTCTTCGCCGACATGGAGGATGACAAGGCATTCCTGACCGGCTACGCGAGCGCCGGCGGAGAGGCCAAGTTCGACGACTCGGTGCGCCTGCGACTCGCGCTCTACCGGGCCTACCTCTACCTGATCATGCTGGTGGAGTTGGAGCCCCGGCAGGCTACGGCCACCGACCGGGCGTGGGCGCGGAGCCACGTGAGCCCCCAACTCGTCTCGGCCCTTGAGGACGTGGAATCGGGACTCCGTGGCGGCTCCCGGTGATCGCGGTGCTCACCTCGGGGGTCGCCCTGGGAGTGCACGTCCCAGGCCTGCTGCTCGCGTCACGGCTGCGGGAGCGGGGCGTTCCCGTCACGGTCGAGGTGCTGGAGCGGCTGCTGTCCTCCGACCGGCTCGCAGCCGTGAGCGCCTCACGTGACGTGTTCCGCCGTGATTTCCGTGTGGCGCGGGTGGGGCAGCGCATCGCCTCCGACCCGGTGCCGGCCATCTCCGCCGACATGCTGGACGCATTGGTACGTCGCTGGGAGGAGGGCGAAGTGCACACCGTGGTCGTCTTCTCCGGATTCTGGCTGAGCCTGGTCCGGCGCTTCATTGAACGCACGGGCCGAGCGCTGCGCGTGGTCGTCTGCCATGTGGACTCGGTCGCCTCCCCGTCCTTCCGGAAGGCCGGGCCGCCACTCCCGGGTACCGAGGAGGTCTGGCTCGCCTCGCGGGCGGACACCGCGCTGCCCTGGACGATCCCCGTCACTCGGGAGCCGCCGTTGCAGTGGGACCGGCGTGAACCTCGCCTTCTGGTGCACGGAGGCGGGTGGGGCATGGGGACCTACCGCGACCGGGCCGCCGAGCTCGTCGATGCGGGGCATGACATCGACGTCGTCGTGCATACCGTCGAGGAGGCCGGTCCCGCGAACGGAAGGGCCCGCCACTTCGCGCTGAACCCCGCGTGGCATCCATGGCTGGACGACGGATACCCGCCGCTCGGTCATCTGCTGCCGGGCCGGTCCCCGGCGGACGTCACCTACGCACGGGGCAGCGTGCACCACTCATCGTTCGATCTGGCTCGCGCGGCACGCGCCATGGTGAGCAAGCCGGGCGGCGGCACCCTGCTGGACTCGTTGTGGTCGGCCACCCCCCTCGTGCTGCTGGAGCCCTCGGGCGAACACGAGGGCCACAACGCCCAGTTGTGGTGCGACCTGGGATTTGGAGTGCGCTACGAGGACTGGCGCTCCGATGGGTTCTCGCCCCGCCTGCTGGAGAAGATGCACCGCGCCCTGCTCAGTGCCGCCGAACGTCCGAGGGACCTCGCGGCAGCCCTTTCCCGCAGTGAGGTCTCCCCGTGTTCAGAATGAAGCTGTACGAAGCCGACCGCGCGCAGGTCCACAGTGCGTCGTTCACGCAGGAAGAACGCCTGGTGCACGGACGCGAGGTGAGCCAGCAGAGCAATGTGCTGGTCTTCGCCTGCTCCGTCGAGGGGGAACTCGACACCGGCCGGCTGGAAGCGGCCCTGGCCGATCTGCAGCTGCGCCACGAGAGCGTGCGGTTCGTCTTCCCCGCGGATGCCAACGACATCGCCCTGCGTCCTGCGGACGAACTGGACTTCGCGGTCCTGACGGTGGAGGGGACCGAGACGGAATCGCCCCTGGAGGCCGCGAAGCGGCTCGTCGCCGAAACCGCTGCCATCCCCTTCGACCTGGCCACCGGCCCGCTCCTGCGGGTGCGGTGCATCCGCGTCGCACCCGCGCACCACCTCGTGGGGTTCGTCCTGGACCATGTCATCGCGGACGGAGAGTCGTGCCAGATCCTCGCCGAGGATCTGTTCGCCCTCTACGAGGCGAGGGGCAGCACGGGTGGCGGCCCCGGACTGCCCGGGCTTCCCTTCCAGTTCCTCGACTTTGCCCACTCCGAGCGCCGTTTCCTGGCCGGCCGGGAGCGCGACAGGCTGCTGAGCTACTGGCGCCGGAAGCTGGACGGAGTCGCCACCGTTCCCCTGTCGAGGCTCCGGGATCCCGAGATTCCGGACCGCGCGGAACGCAAACTGCGGATACACCGGTTCACCGTCGACCAGCAACTGCACGCGGAGCTGATGCATGCTGTCCGTCAGCAACGCGTGACCCTGACCGCGGTGTGCGCGGCGGCCCTCAAGGTCACCATGCGGCACCGGCGGCTCGCACTCGGCGAGAACGACGGGACGGCATCCGATGTGGCGATCATGGGATCGCTGGCCAACCGTACCCACCGTGACCTGCGGCGCGCCGTCGGTTACTTCGCCACCCCCTGCGTGCTGCGCACCCGGTTCTCGGGTGAGGACTCGCTTGCGGACCTGGCGCAGAGCGAGAGCCGTACGATCTTCGGGGCCCTCCGGCACCAGGAGCTGCCACATGCTCTGATGGTCAAGGAACTCGACCCGGACAACTACGGGATCCGGTACTCCTCCGTGACGGGCCACGGGCCGAGGTATGTGAACTTCGACGTCACCTCGGGCGGCTCTTCCTGGAAGCTCACGGCCGACGGACTGACTGTGACCACCACGCGCATTGCCCGGGACGAGGTGCCCCGGGGCGGGATGCGGGTGCACATCCGTGACAGCGGTGACCATGCGCTGGTCGAGCTGCGGACGGACGAGGGGGAGTACCGCGTCGGGTGGGCGGAGGAGTTCCTTACCAGTTACATGAGCGCCTTGCGCTGTTTCGCCACTGACTCGGGTACCCGTGTGGCGGAGGCTGTGAGCCGCTGAGCAGGAGCGAGGACGGTGGCCACCGGGCGCTCGGTTTCGGAGCGTCCGGTGGCCGCGAGGACTCTGTACGCAACACCCCGCCTTGGGCACGACGGCGGGCCGCGGCCGGCGGAACGGGGGGGGGGGTGAATTGGGGGGTAGACCGCCG
>NZ_JBHXTM010000014.1:0-65757 GCF_042677325.1 Streptomyces sp. NPDC127117 | reverse complement strand
GGGCCCGCGGCGGGCGGCGGCGGCCCGTCCCAAGGCGGGGTGGCTTCATGAGGGCTCTACGCCGCGGGGCGAGCCACTTGTGCTTCCGGCGACGAAAAACCGGGGGTGCCGAATTCGCCCCATCGATCCGCGCGAGTGGAAGATCCCTGTGCGCACGTGCGGAAATCCGGATCGCCTACGGCTGCCACCTGAACGAGGGCGCCGAGCCCAGCCGGAAGGAACTACCCGTGCAAGGGAAGGTTCGAAGACATCGATATACATGGCCAATCTATGTGCTCTTGCGCAGGATCCACTTGTCACCGTCGATCTCGGGTGTTACCGAGATCGTGTCGCCGAACTCCTTGACCGCGCGGGTCACTCCGGGGAAATAGGAGGCGAAGTCATCGCCGATCATGACACCTCCCGGACGAATGATCGGCCAGAAGAGGTCGATGTCGTACAGGACGTCGCGGTACTCGTGTCCGGCGTCGATATAGACGATGTCAGACACGACATCGTGATGCGCGAGGATCTTGGCGGCGTGACTGCTCGTACACGAGAATGGCGTGATGATGTCCTCAAAGCCGTCGTGGACGACGTTCGCGAGGAACTGGCGATAGACCTGCGGCTGACCGTGCTCCAAGCGCAGTTCGGACTTCCAGCGCGGAACGAGCCAGTGTTCTCTGCTGCCGAGGAAGCTGTCGACGCAGACGATCTCGCAATCGATACCCAGACTGCGCGCGATCTTGGCCATGTGTAATGCCGATGCCCCCTTCCACGTGCCGACCTCGACGATCAAGCTCGGTTTCAGGCGGGTTATTTCACGCTCGAACACCGGGTGATCTGATCCCCATCCCTGTGGGTCATAGGGAACCTTGTCTCCCGGGAAACCTTCATAGGGTGACTTTTCGTGCAGCAGTGACAGAACTTTCTGAGACATTCGAAGTTATCCCCCTGGATCAAGTGGATGACTATGGACAGTACACTCAGCCGACGGTTCGGTTCAGCCGCACAGCCGATTTGGCCGCTAGTGGCAATCGGCATTGGCGTGCAGTGGTTCAAGTGGTACTGCACCGTTCGTCATTGGTCTCAGAGCTGTCCCATGACTGCTGGTCATTGTGGAATGTTTTGCGGTGTCCGGTGTGATCACGGCGCCGGAGCCGCCCTGGACGGCTCCGACCACCGAGCTGGGCCCGCGCTCCGTCGGCAAGCCGGTGACCCCGCTGGGCCGTCGAGGTGCGGATTCGGTGGGCAGGGGGCCGCCCGCGAGCTCTTCAGCTGGATTACCGGGTGCTGCTCGTGGCGGCCGGCTGGCGAACGAACCTGGCGTTGCGCCGACTTGCTGCGCTCTTCGGTGGCGCGAGGTCCGCAGATGCCGCGGCATCCGCCCCCGGCCCGACGTGCCGTACGGCGGCGAGCGGCAGTGGCCGGTCCGGCGCCCGGGGCCGTGCTGCCGCCGTACGGGCCACTTCGCGAGCACGGTGATGCGCGTCAGCGGCAGGCGCAGCGTCTCGCGGCAAGAGAAGAGCACCAGCAGCGCCGACACCAGCCCCCAGTAGGGCTTGGTGAGGTTGGTGCGGAATCGGGGGTCGCGGTGGTGGGGCAGGCGCCGGTCCGGAGTGCGAGGGGCATCAGCACGTCACGGATGACTCGGTATGAGCTCATGCCGCCGCCGTCCCTTTTCGGGGGCCGGGCCAGTCGTCGCAGGGCCCAGAAGGCGTGGGCGACCGAGACGAGGGTGACGTGGTGCCGGCCGGGCCGGGTGCGGCCCTCGAATTGGGCCAGGCCCAGTGCCTGTCTCATCTCGCGGTAGTCGTTCTCGACGCGCCACCTGAGCTTCGCGTTGCGGACGAGGGTGGCTGTCGGGGTGTTCTCGGGCTGGGCACTGGTCGCGGTGGAGATGCGCACCACGTAGTCAAGGTCGCGGTCCTCCAGGCCGAGCTGGAAGACGGCGGTACCTCCATAGCGCTTGTCGGCGATGGCCAGGGGAACCTCGATGCCCCAGGAGCGCATCTCGTCGATCACGTCGAGGGCCGGCTGCCACTTCTCGACATGCCCCACCTCAGTGAGGATGCCGCACTTCTCACGACGGGCCACCTCGGACGGATCGGCCTTCGGCGACGCCGGATCCCAGCTCCCGGGCGGGAACATCCCCCAGTTCACGGCTGCCGGGGCGCCGTCGGAGGCCAGGTGCAGCGAGACTCCGGCCCGACAGTTGGTGACCTTGCCCGCGGTGCTGGTGTACTGGCTGGTCACACACGCCGATGCGTCCCCGTCCTTGAGGAACCCGTGTCATCCACGATCAGCGCCATCGGCCTGACAACCGGATGCGTCCGCCATGCTGGCCCTCCGCCTGCCCCCGACCCGAACAACGGGAACGGGCCGCCAGCGAAACCGACGGCCCGTCACGAAAGATTGAGGCTGAGCCATTCCCGACCTCTCACAGCCCCGCGCAGATCGAGGTTGGAAAGATACCCATGTCAGATGAGCCTGTTCAACCAGGTCTTCGGTGTCGATTCGTTCTGGATCTCAATCTCCCACTGATAGTTGAATTCAGTGGGCCCTTGGCTCTCGATCCACGAGATCATGCTGCGCAGCCCGTCATTTAGCGAGGTTGATGTCTTGTAGCCGAGAAGCCTGCGAGCCTTGTCAGCACTGCATGTAGCAAGGCGAACCTCCAAGGGCCGGTCAGGCATGAAAATCGGGTCGAGAGGGAAGTTGAGTAGCTCCGCGATCCGCTCCGCTAGCTCCAGGATGGAGATGACCTCTTCATCTGGACCGATGTTGATCGTCTCGCCGGCGGTCTCCGGGGTGGTCCCCATACGTTCGAGGCAGAACAGGACATCCTGAATGAAGCTGAAGCATCGCATATGAGAACCGTCACCGTAAATGATCGGCTGAAGTCCTCGCAACATACGATTGATCATGATCGACGCGACGTTGCGGTAAGGGTCGTCGTAACGCTGGCGCGGACCGATTATGTTGTGAGGGACGGCGATTGAGTAGGTGCCACCATGCGTTTCGAACAGGCTTTGCACAAGTTGCTCGGAGGTCCGTTTGGCTATCCCGTACGGATTCGCCGGTTGGGGCTCCATCTCCTCGGTGAACGGAGTGCTCAACGCGCCGTACCGTGCCATCGAAGAGCAGTAGACAAATCGATCGACGTTTGAGGCGATCGCGGCGCTCGCCACATCGGCAGTGGCTTGAGCAGTGTTCCTGAAAACCATCGCTGGCGCGAAGACGCTCAGCCCGTCGTACGCGGTCGAGGCACAGTGGTATACAAGGTCTGAACCGGAGATCAGAGGCAAGTAGGAAGCCCTGTCCAGACAGTCGGCGATATCGAACTCCACGCCTTCTGGAACATTTGCCGACCGGCCGCCTGAGAGATTATCGATTCCGCAGACTTCCCACCCCATGTCACGGAACCGCTCGGCGACATGGCTACCCAGGAATCCAGCCACACCAGTGATGAAGACCTTGGACATTGCGCTGCCTTTCTGCTGTTTTAGGAATTCCGAATCCGGGCATCAGCCCGTCGGTTTGGGTTGGGTGCTGATCTGCTCCCCTTTTGTGACTAGCTTCCCTGCAGAACAAGCTGAGCGCACGCAAAGGCTTGGGCCACAGCTTCGTCCTGGTTGATGTACGTGTAGTTGGCTAGCCGACCGCAGAAGTGGACCTCCATACCTGTACGGTTCTGAATTTCCTGCTGAAGTTCGAGGTTCCTGCGTTCGTGGCGCATTCCCACGGTGGGTACGGGATAATGCCGTGCGGGCGCACCTGGGTATTCTTCAGATACGACTGTACCCAGCTGGGACTGGCCAGAGATATGTTTGGATTCGACTGTCCGTGTGTAAGGGCGCCGCAGAGATGGCTGGTTGACGATATAGCCGGGAGTGACCGTTCCGTTGGGGTCATCGAGAGGTATGTAACGACTGACCGTCCGGATGCCACGCCATTCGAGCTCGTTGGGACGGCCAAGAAACACGTCCAGTGGCGCGGTTAGGATCAGAACCTGGTAGTCCTTCTCCAAGTCCTCTAGGTCGTCGACGGTGATCGAGGCGCCGAACGTTGCCGGTATCGAGGCCGCTATGTTCTCCATCACAACCTGCGCTCCACCAGGTGGGAAGAACTCCCAAGTGTCGCGGAATAGACGTCGGTAGCCATCGGTTCGGAGTTCGAGCCGACGCGGCGCGAACTCACTGGAGAGCTCGGCTGGATGTTTATCCCATTGCTTGGTCGTGTACCCCTCGATGAATAGCTCATAGAGTGTTTTACCCATTATGCTGATGCAGTAAGTCTCCAGGTTCTGCGTTGCTGGATGTTTCGGCAGCGCAGAAAGCTCCTTCTCCACTTTCGACCAGATTGGCAGGTTCTTGAGCTCATCGACCTGCGGAGGCCACGACAGCAGGTACGGTTCCTCATCGGCGTCGTCGAGAAACACCTCGGTCAGCCCCTTGTGCGCGCTCTCTCCCGTCATTCCGAAACGGCGAACAAAGTCTAGAACTCCCCTGTCTGACGTATGAAAAATGTGCGGCCCTTCGGGCTCGGTCAGCACCCCGTTGATATTGCCCGCACGCGAATGGCCACCAACGACGACGTCTTGTTCGAACAGGTGCACCCGACATCCCGCGTCGTGCAGAACTCGAGCTGCGGTCACTCCGGACCAGCCGGCGCCCACCACCGCCACCGATAGGGGAGCTGACCGCTTAGTCCGGGCAACGCTACTGTTCGGCAATACCATGGGTGTTTCTTCCTCTCCGGAGTTTCATTTTGCTGGGGTGGACCAAAGGGCAGGAGAATTATCGGGACATTGCTCAGCGCATCAGGGTGCCCAGCCACGACTTGAAGTTGAAGAGAGTCTCCTCATAGAGAAATTCAGATCGACGGCCGACGCTGTTGCTGTCGCCGAGGGATATGATCTGTTCCATCGCATCGGCGAGATGCTCAGCGTCTGCCTGGGGGAGGACGATTCCCAGCGCATCTCGAGAAATCAGTGTCCCGGTCTCACCGTGGCCGTCGCTGATGGTCGGAATGCCGTGGAGCTTGCTATCCCTGACACGCAGTCGCACGGATGTCTCGTTCTCGACCCCAGGTTTCGCAACAGAGACAAAGGCGCGAGCCGCTTTGAGATAGCTGTCGCGACGGCTGTGCGGCAGTGGTTCCGAATGCAGAAGAACACACTCGGACAACTCGGCATCGTTAATCTGTTGCCTAAGCCCGGCCAGTATTTCGCGGTTGTCGGCTGACGGAGCTGCGTAGAGAAACGCCGCGGTAGCCGCCACGCCTCGCTTCTTGAGGATTCCGATCGCGCTGATGAGGAGTTCGGGGCTGTAGTAAGCCCAAACTCCGCCGGTCCACAGAAAGTCCGCAAGATACCTTGATTCAGCCCTGTCCGCCGCTCGGGCGCTGTGTCGGCTAAATCCCACGGGCGTCATGCTTATCAAGTGGTCTAGAGTGCGTGATCGCTGGACATCGCTAGGGGCGATACGACCGAAAGCGCAAAGGTTCGAAATCAGTGAGATCCGGTCTACCTGCGATCGGCACAGGAAGTGATGCGACATGGTGAGTTGCCGGACATGGGTGTCCACGATGCGGCGATGCACACCTGAAGGGTCGTCACTGGTGAGGATGGAGGGATAGTCGAGCTGCTCGAGTGCCGGTCGGCAGTCGCTGGCAATCAACTTTCCCTGGGACACGGCGCTCTCGAAGCGAGAACGATCTGCCGTGTCAAAGAAGATTACGACATCGGTCTCCGCGATGACCTTATCGGTATCCTCTTCCGTGCTGACAAGTTCAGACGAGCCAAGGTGAACTGGGTCCGAAGTAGGCGTGGCGATCAGCCGTACCGTGAATTCCTCGCTCAGAACTTGAGCCATTTCCGCGGCATGGATTCCTACCCCTCCGACGGTTTCGTCGGAAACGGAGAATGACCCTGCATCGATAGTGACAATCGGCTTCTTGTTCATAGGTATCGTTTCTTCTCCATTTCACTGTGAGGCCCTCTTGGATCAGACCTGGTAAGGGTCGATCTTGGAGTCTGGAATGAATTTTCCTCGTCAGTCAACAAGTCCTTTACGCTCTCCCCGGCCGGTCACCGGAAAGTTGCTGTACGGGCGCACTTTCCTGATCTGAAATTTGGACTTTTGAAATACGCATCGCGATGCGTAGGCAGGAGGAGGATGCCGGAGTGCAGTTCCACCGGGTGCCGCGCTGCGATGGTGGCAATCTGATGATGCTGACGGCAAGGGTGCGGCCTCGGGTGTAGAGCCGTGTCTCGCCGGCAAGACGGTCGCCCCCAGTGCGTGTCCGCCAGGCGCTACCCGTTGGTAATAGCCTGCTCGTCTCTCAGGCCATTACTTGCCGACTGGAGGAATTGAGGTGATCTCGGGAATCGACCTTGCTCCGCGACCCGATCATTGAAGGACTCGCCGTCGACCGTGTAGCGTTGCCATATGATCATCTGGCTAAACGGAACCTTCGGCGCTGGGAAGACGACTACGGCACATGAACTTATCCCGCGCCTCCAAGGCGCTCGGATTTTCGATGCTGAAAAGGTAGGGGAAATGCTATGGCACGTGCTTGGTGTGCCTGAACGTGACTTCCAGGATTATCAACCATGGCGCGGCCTGGTCGTGGAAACTGCCCGACAGGTTCTCGACTACGTGGGAGGCACTCTCGTTGTCACCCAAACTGTCCTGAACAAGGGGTATTGGGACGAGATCCATATGGGTCTGGCGAAGGCAGGCATCCCAGTGTTTCACTTCCTGCTCCACACCGACAGAGATACTCTCATTCACCGCATCGAGACTGACATCAAACCGGAGAGCATCAAAGCCCGCGAATGGCGCCTCGACCACCTTGCGGACTATCAGCAAGCCCTGCCGTGGCTCGAAAGGGACGCCGAAGTGATCGACACTACCTGTGTCCCGCCTTCTGACGTCGCCGAACTCATTGTCAGGAAATCCGGCATCGATACACGCTGAGAAGCCATCTCCATGGGCTCTCTAAGCTGTCGGTCGTGGTCGGGAGTCGTTGAGGGGCTGGTGCCGGATGAGTTGCGGGAGCTGTTCCAGCGGGTGGTGCCGGAGGTGCCGTTGCTGTCTCAGGGGGTCGTCGGCTTCGGCATGGTGACCGTTGAGAGCCGGCCGCGTCGTGTTCGTGCGACGTCGGGGTGCACGTGGCAGCAGGCGCCCGCCGCGTCGTTCGGGCCGTACGGTGCGGTTCGACGGCTCACCGCCGGTTCACGGAGTGGACGAAGGCCAGGGCATGGGCGGTGTCGCATCACCTGGTCCTGGATGAGTTCGGTTCCTGCGGCGAGTCGGAGCGGTCTCGCTGCCCGATCGACCCGGTGAACATGAGGGCTCCGGGAAAGGGGACCTGACTGGTCCGAATCCTGGGATCGCCGATGGACCGGGACAAGTACGGGTCGAAGATCCACCGCGGACCGGTCGGCCCCTTTCGTCGGGATCTCCGGTGCCAACGTCCACGACAGCCAGGTCCTGATCCCGCTCGTGAAGGGCATGCCGCCCATCCACTCCCGCCGAGGCCCTCGTCGACGCAGGCCCGGCAAGCTCCACGCCGACAGAGGTAACGACTACCGCCATCTGCGGCAGTGGCTGTCCCAGCGCGGAATCCACCGCACCGCCCACAAAGGCATCGAGACTTCGCGCAGGCTGGGGCGTCACCGGCGCACGACCGAACGCACCACGGCCGGGCTCGCCGGCTCCACCGCCGCTACGGGCGCAGAGCCGAACACTTCCTCGCCCGCACTCTCATCTGCTACCGCTGTCTCGCGATTGACATGACGTCCTGCAGACGGCGGTCGATCGCAGACGCACTTGCGCAGTCGAATCAGCGTCGAGACAGCGGCTCGCTGCCCCATCTACGAGGGGTGCACCACATCAGCAGTGGCCGCATCATCCAGAACAGCGATGATCCACTCCTGGAGATCGCCCCGGGTCCGCTGCGCTGCACTTTCCCAGTTTCGGATGCGTTCGTCCGAGACTCTGAGGTGCAGCGCGGCCTCACTTCGCTCAGGACCCGGTTCTTCGATCGTCTGGGTGGCTTTCAAGCTTCGCCGCAGCTCGTTGCGCGACCAGTTGTTCTGCTCGGCTCTGTTCAGCCAGATGTCTTGCTCACGCTCTTCTAGCCCCGCGACTTCTATGTGATGCTGAAGGCTCAGACTTTCCCGACGCCTGGCTGCATCGAACTTCCTCGCGATCCAAGCGTAGTTGCGCAATGTCTGATATTCGAGGGACGTTTCTTCCACCGCCATTCGATATCGCTCTGGATACCTATTCTGGCCGTACACGAGCCAGTCACCGAGCCACCATTTCGAGGAATCCGCGAACAAGGACAACTTCTCGCCGACTCGTTTCCACTCATCAATCTTCATTCGGGCCGGCAAAGTGAGGGAAGTGCGCCGTGTCAATGGCTGCGTCACCTGCGGAGCATTCGAAATGATCGTACCCCTGACGGCTCGTTGACTCCGTGCACCGTCACTTCGGACTGAATTCAATTCGGCGATCCTTCCCACAGGTGGAGTCTCGATTCCGGCAACGGCTCTCAAGTGCCCTCAAGCCGACGGGGTGAGAAAATTGAATCCTCCCGATTACGGGTATATTCGGACACCGGCGCACCGGCGCACCGGCGTCGCGCCGGCTGGTGGATTTGACGAGTTCAGGTGGCATCACGGTGCGTCCTGTTTTGGATGCTCCGACTGGGAGGGCCGTCATGGCTGTCCCTCGTTCAGCTGGGATCTTCTCCAGAAGATCAGACTCTCAACGTAGTGAGCAATGGACCGGCCAGAAGCTGCCACTCTCCTTGACCTGTACTCGGCATCCACAGTTGGATGCATGCTGGGGCCATTGAGGTGCGATGAAAGGGTAGGGAGGCTTCTGGAGTAGCGAGTGGATATGTGTGGGGTGAGGTTGGCAATGGTTTGCGGAGCGATCCGGCA
Source organism: Streptomyces sp. NPDC127117 (assembly GCF_042677325.1). Taxonomy (NCBI): domain Bacteria; kingdom Bacillati; phylum Actinomycetota; class Actinomycetes; order Kitasatosporales; family Streptomycetaceae; genus Streptomyces; species Streptomyces sp. NPDC127117. Next base: position 56,819 of record NZ_JBHXTM010000014.1, on the reverse strand, counting down.
GGGTTTGATCGAATCAATGTGATGTTGTGATCCGACTGCTCTATTTGAATGAAATCCTGGAATTTATGGAAAGGATTGAAGGTGCCCTTTGGGCTTAGTTGACAAGATGAAAAAGGGGCGAGTGGATGCCGACGGGCCCTGCCCCCGGGTTTTGGACGCCGGGGAGACTTGGATCTTGATGGTCCAGGAGAACGGAGTCCCTGTGAGGTTCGGGAGCGACGATCAAGTCGGTCGTCGCCGGCCTCGGGGTGAATGCCGAGACGCTGCGGAACTGGATCAGGGCCGCTGGCGGAAGTCGGTCCGGTGCCTACTCCACGCCTGCGGCGGCGCCCCGGCCTGGTGATGACGCGCGTCGGGGCCGACCCACCGACCATCAGGCCGATGCTGCGGCCGAAAAGGCTGTCGAAGCCGATTGGTGCCCGCTCGCGGTGCGGGACGCCGACCCGGCTGATCACGCCGTCGGCGCGGACGATGTCGACGGCCTGCTCGTAGGCGGTGGCTGCCGTTCGCGCGCCCGTGTCGCGTGAGGTTGGTCCGTTGGCTCTGCGGCGGCTGGGCAAGGTGAAGCCATTCTGGACCATTGGCCCAGAGGATTGGACCTCATTTGAACCACTAGCCCCCCAGGTGCTGAGATGGGGATGTCAATGGCGCTGCGGGTTCCCCCAGGGATCTCTGCGGCGCCTTTCTCATGTCTGCGACTGGTCCATGTGCGAAAGGGGCAGGGAAACTTGCTGAAGAGGGTGTTCGTCGCACACGATCCGGGGCAGATACGGCTGAGATTCGCGTCCCGGGCTGTGCTCGGCATCGGGCTCGCCGTCGCGCTGTGCGGGGCGGCCGGGCACTCGCTGGTGGCGGCCATCACTGGTGGCCTGGCCGCGCTGCTCGCACTGTTCACGGTGACCGACCCGACGGTGCGTGGGCAGGCGATCACGACCGCGTTTCTCCCCGTCGTCGGCCTCCCGGTGCTCACGCTCGCCGCCGTGCTGCACGATGTGCCCGTCGTGCGCGACCTGGCGTTCCTCGCCATCGTGGGGGCGGGGGTGTACGCGCGGCGGTGGGGACCTCGCGGGCACTCGCTGGGTGTGTTCGGCTTTATGGCCTATTTCTCTGCCCAGTTCCTGCACACTGTGCCAGGCCAGCTGCCCGAGCTGTACGCGGCCGTGCTGCTGTCGCTCACCGCGTCGTCGGTGGTGCGGTTCGGCGTGTGGTGCTACGAGCGGCGGCTCGCGGTACCCGTGGCAGTCACCCTCCCCACCGGGGCAGCGGGGCTCGGCCGGATCACGACGCGGCAGGCCGTGCAAGCGACGATGGGGGCGGGGTTCGCGCTTGCGGTAGGGCAGGTGCTGTCCGATCAGCGTTGGTACTGGGCGGTGGGCGCCACTTGGTGGGTGTTCGTGGCCACGACATCGCGTGGCGAGGTTGTCGTGCGCGGGTTCAGGCGATTCTTGGGGACGGTGCTCGGGATCGGGTTGGGTTTCGCCGTGGCTGTGCCGCTGCACCACGAGCCGGTCGTGGCCGCCGTGGTGGTGGCGATGAGCGTGTTCGGAATTTTCTATACCGCAGCTGTCTCCTATACCTGGATGATGCTGGCCGTGACCGTGATGGCGAGCATGCTGTACGGGCTGATCGGCGTGCTCGACGCGGGTCTGCTCGTGCTGCGGGTGGCTGAGACGACGGTCGGGGCGCTCGGTGCTGTACTGGCGGTGTTGTTCGTGCTGCCGGTAACCACACACGCGGTGACTGAGGCGTGGGTGGAGCGGGCGCTGCGGTGCGTGCACACGTGCACGGCGGAGGCCGCCGCCAGTCTCGCCGGGAGCGAGGACGCCGACCCACGCCGGCGCGTTGTCGAACTGGAGGCGATCCTGAGCCGGGTGCGCTTGTCGCTCGCGCCGCTGGTGCATCCGCTCAACCCGATGAAGGCCCGCAAGCGACGGGCGCGGCAGGTGCTCGCGCTGCTCGACGACTGCGCACGCGAGGTGCGCGGCCTGGCCTCCGTCGCTGCCGACCCGGAGGCTTCGCACGACATCCGGCTCGCCGCAGCCTGCTGGCGTGTGGAGGCTGCCGTCGAGGCCCTCACCGATGCGCCCACCGTCGGGCGGGACCTCCGACTCGACAACGCGGCGGCTACGGAGCAGACGGGTGTCGAACCGGTGCTCGCCCACCTTCATGCGCTGGAGCGGGCCCTGCTCGAACTTGCCGTTCCCCTGCGGAGGTCCAGCCGAATTCCGGCCGGCGCCTGAGCCGTCACGCGCGGTGAGATGTCGAGCACCATCCGACCCGGCGCTGCTCCTTGGCCTCCGACATCCGGGTCGGGACGAGCACGATGGTGCGATCGCCCTCCCGGTAGGCGGAGACCGTTCTGCATCGCCGGGTGCCTGAGGACTTCGAACGCGCCGCGCGCGACGTTGTCGCACGCGCGACGCTCTTCGCCGGCCGGCTCCTGCTCCGCTGTGCAACGCGTAGATCAGGTACCCGCGTCCAGCGGCCTCGCGGCCCTGCCGATGGAGGACGGCATGAGGTGGCGGAAGATGCGATACGTCACCTCGATGGGCTTGTGTCCCATCCACTCCGCAACATCTGTGATCGGAATTCCCATGGCGAGGCCACTTCAAGCGAAGGAGTGGCGCAGGCTGTATTCGGTGACGGTGACGGTGACGGTGACGGTGACGGCCGGGGCGCTGTACGGGCTCCTCGGCGTACTGGATCCCGCCCTGCTCGTGCTGCGCCTGACGGAGACCGGGGTGGGTGCGCGCGGCGCGATGGTCGCGGTGCTGCTCGTGCTGCCGGCCACCACACACGCCATCACCGACGCCTGGATACAGCGGGCCCCGCGCTGTGTGCACGCCTGCACCGAGGAGGCCGCCGCACGGCTCTCGGGATCCCCGACCGCCGATCCCGCACCCTGGATCGCCGAACTGGAGGCGCTGCTCGGCCGGGTGCGGATGTCCCTGGCCCCGATGGTCCACCCGCTCAGGCCGCTGCGCGCCCGCAGGGCCCGGGGCCGGCCAGATGCTCGCCCTGCTGGACGCCTGCGCACGCGAGGTGCGCGGACTGGCCTCCGTCGCGGCGGACCCCGAGGCGTCCCACGACGCCCGCCTCGCCGCCGTCTGCTGGCGGGTCGAGGCAGCCGTGGAGGCGCTGACGGCCCCCCGATCCACAACTCCGGGCAGGCGCACCGGGCGTCCCGCCGCACGCCGCCGCGGCCGGGCCCGCGCTCGCCCATCTGCACGGTCTGGAGCGGGCGCTCGCCGACCGCGCCGCACCACTGCACGGCGACCCGCGCGCACCGCTGATCGGTGTGTGAGGCAACTTCGAGGGTGAACGACAGGGTCTTGCGTTCGGATCGGGCCGGATCAGGGATTGGGGCACGCGAGCCCGGCATGATCCAAACGAGAGGGACCAGGTTCTGTCTCCCCGATCACGATCAGGGAGCTAGGTTCTGCATCCTGACCAACAGCTGAGAGCAGAGGGTGTCGTACGCCCATCGCTCCCATTTGTCGGCCGGCCACGCGCGGTCGCGGGTCAGGACCAGGAAGAGCTCCGGACTGAGCAATGCGTAGATGATGTCCGCCGCCTCTCCTGCGGAGAGGGCGGGGTGGGCGCCGGATTTCTCCGTCAGAGCCTTCGCGGCTGTCGAGATGACCGTGTATCGCGGGTCGGTCCGGTCCGGCCACAGCTCCCGGATCTCCGGGTTGGTCGCTGTCGCGGCGCGGACCATCTCGTCGATGGCCGCGACACGTTCGAGTGTCCTGCGGGTGCCGGCGACCAGCGCGGCCAGGGCGGACTCGGCGGTAGGCGCGGTCGTGACCTTCGTGAACCATGGCCGGTCCATCGTGGGCACGGGGTCGTCGTCTCCCGCGATCGCGACATCGACCAGTTCCTTGAGCAGCGAGGGCTTGTTCCGGAAGACGAAGTAGATCGTCTGCACCGCCACGCCCGCCCGGTCGGCGATCTCCTGCAGCTTGGTCGCCCCGTAGCCCTGCTCGACGAAGAGGCCGGCGGCCGCGTCGATGATCCGCCGCCGTGTCTCCAGGGCCTTGTCGCCCCGCTTTCCCTTGACCTCAGTCATGACTGGAGCCTATATCTAGAGTTGAACTCTAGAGGTCAACTCTAGTCACTGGAGGGGTGAATCATGCACGCCATCGCCAACCGTGAGCAGGCAGAGGCATGGAACGACTGGGAGGGCATCCACTGGGCTGAACACTCCGAGCGCTACGACGCGATGATGGGCGCGTTCAACGCGCCTCTGTTCGCCGCCGCGGGCATCGCGGCCGGCGACCGGGTCCTAGACGTCGGCTGCGGCACCGGCCAGACGACGCGCACCGCCGCGCGGCAGGCGTACGACGGAGACGTCGTCGGAATTGACCTGTCCGCGCCCATGCTGGAACGCGCCCGCCGTGACGCCGCCGCGGAAGGCATCGGCAACGTCACCTTCGAACAGGGCGACGCCCAAGTGCATCCGTTGCCCGGCCGAGGCTTCGACGTCCTCCTCAGCCGCGGCGGTGTCATGTTCTTCGCCGACCACATCGCGGCCTTCACCCATCTCAGGCACTCGCTCGCACCAGCGGGCCGACTCGCGTTCCTCGGCCCGCAGCCCGCGGGCCCGGACAGCGCCTACGCCCGTGCAACCGCCGCGCTCTCCCCGTTCCTGCGCGAGTCATCCCCCGCCGCAAGGGGCATGGGGTCACTCCTCGACCCCGCGCGAATCCGCCAGGTGCTCACCGCCGCCGGGTTCACCGACATCGACGTAGCCCCCGCCGAGGCTCCCATGACCTTTGGCGCCGACGCGGGCGACGCCACCGACTTCATCCTCGCCATGGGCCCGGTGCGCCACAACCTGCGCGATGTCGACCCGGAGACCACCGCCCGTATCCACTCCGAAGTGCGCGACGCACTCACGGCATTCGAGACCACCGACGGTGTCCGCATCCCCGGGCATGTCTGGATCGTCACCGCATCGCCGAAGCACACCCTCTCGATCAAGTGACACTTCACTCCAGATGTGATCAGCAGAGGGGACCTGACAGACGATGAGTGGGCTCCGCTGCAGCCACTGCTGCCGGTGAGCAACAACCGGTGCGGCCGGTGGAGGGATCACCGTCAGGTGATCAACGGCATCATCCACAGGCTGGGCACCGGGGTGCAGTGGCGTGAGCTGCCAGAACGCTTCGGACCGTGGCAGACCGTCCACAAACGGCACGCGCTGCGGTCGGCCGACGGCACCTGGAACAGGCTGCTGCAGCATGTCCAAGCCCAGGTCGACGCCGAGGGCGGCATCGACCGGGACGTCTCACTCCAGCGTGATGCGCGCCCACCAGCACGCCGCAGGAGCGCCGAAGGCGGCTCCGCCCGCCCCGACCAGGCCCTCAGGGGAGGGCTCCGCGGAGATCGCTTCGGATCCCGGCGGTGCAGAACCCGGAGCCCCTACTGGATTTGGGGGGTGCGGCGGGGGAGCAGCCGGGGCGCTCGCGTGGCGGATTCACCACCAAGGTCCACCTGAGCGCGGAGGGCCGATGCCGCCCGCTGTCGGTGCTGATCACACCCGGACAGCGGGCGGACTGCACGCAGTTCGAACCCGTCGTTGAGAAGATCCGCGTCCCACGCACCGGTCCGGGGCGCCCACGCTGCACCCCGGGCAGCGTCGCAGCCGACAAGGCATACAGCAACCGAAGGGCGCGCGCCTACCTGCGTCGGCGCGGCATCCGGCACGTGATCCCTGAGAAGAAGGACCACAAGGCGGCCCGCCTGCGGCGGGGTTCACACGGCGGGCGGCCACCGGGTTTCGACAAGGAGCGGTACAAGAAGCGCAACGCCGTCGAGCGGGCGATCAACAAGCTGAAACAGTTCCGGGCCGTAGCCACCCGCTACGACAAGCGCGGATACATCTACCTCGGCACCGTAACCGCCGCTGCACCGATCATCTGGCTCCGATCATGATCGGAGAGACAGAACCTAGTAGGGCTTTGTTACGTCTCTGGGCAAGGGGCCTTTCTGGTGGTTTCCTGATGGTATGAGGGTGGATGAACTCGCCGTGTGTCGGGGCCGGTTGGAGGAGTTTGCTGGGGAGGTGTTCGCGCCTTTGGCGCGTGCTGACCAGCGAGTGAAGGGCGGCCTTTACCTGCGGGGTCTGCTGCTGGACGGGCGTCGGAAGTCGATGCAGCCGATGGCCGGGCGTCTGGGTGTGGACCATCAGCAGTTGCAGCAGTTCATGACGTCGTCGACCTGGCCGGTGGACACGGTTCGCATCAGGTTGGCCCGTCGGGCGGTGGCGGTGGTGCGGCCGCAGGTGTGGGTGGTGGACGACACCGGTTTTCCGAAAGACGGAACGTCCTCGCCCGGGGTGGCCAGGCAGTACTCCGGCACCCTGGGCAAGGTCGGGAACTGCCAGATAGGGGTCAGTGTCCATGCGGCGTCCGACACCGCGTCCTGCCCCCTGTCCTGGCGGCTGTTCCTGCCCGGCAGCTGGGACCAGCCGGAGGCTGCGGACCGGCGGGCCCGCTGCCGGATCCCCGAGGGCGAGCATCACCGGCCGAAGTGGCAGCTCGCGCTGGACATGCTCGACGAACTGGCCACGGTCGGCCTGCGGCCCGCGGTGCTGGTCGCGGACACCGGATACGGGGCGAACGCCGACTTCCGCCACGGCCTGGAAGACCGCGGTCTGGCCTACACACTGCAGGTCAAGGGCGAGATGACCGCCCACACCGAGTCGGCCGTGCCGTATCAGCCGCCTTACGGCGGGCTCGGGCCGCGCCCGCTGCCCCGCTACCGCACCCGTCCGGTCAGCCTGCGCGAACATGTCGTGGCCGCAGGACGCAGCAGCGCGGTCGCGATTACCTGGCGCAAGGGATCGAAGGCTGCCATGTCCGCCCGCTTCGTCTTTCTGCGTGTCCGCCTCGCCGGCCGCCGCCCGAAACCCGCCCCAGACGGAGTCATCGGTCCTCGATGGCTGATCGCCCAGTGGCCCGAAGGAGAGAACGAGCCGGTCAAGTACTGGATCTCCAACCTGCCGGCCGACATCCCGGCCCGGGACCTGGTCCGGCTCGCGAAGCTGCGGTGGCGCATCGAGCACGACTACCGCGAGCTGAAGACCACTCTCGGACTCGACCACTTCGAGGGCCGCTCGTTCACCGGCTGGCACCGCCACGTCACCCTCGTCACCGCCGCCCACCTCTTCCTGACCGAACAGAGGTCCTGCCCAAAAGTCCCTGCCAGGGCCTGACCCTCTACCAGGCCCTCGCCCTCCTCCAACACCTGTTAGCCACCTGGACCGGGACCTGCCCCACCTGCCGACAACCCACCCCATGGCAGACCTACGACACCACCTAACAAAGCCCTACTAGTGCGATGCGCCGGAAATTTCGAGGTGGAAGCGGCTGGTTAGTCCTGGTGCCAGGCGGTGCGATCTTTGTGAGGCAGTCGGCGAGGGAGTTCAGGATCTCGTCGGCGGTCTTGGTCCAGGTGAACGGCTTCGGGTTCTCGTTCCAGGTTTCGATCCAGGCGGTGATGTCCTTCTCCAGGGCTGTCACGGAGGTGTGGACGGCGCGGCGGATGAGTTTGCCGGTCAGCAGGCCGAACCAGCGCTCGACCTGGTTCGTCCAGGACGAGCCGGTCGGGGTGAAGTGGACGTGGAAGCGGGGGTGTTCACCCAGCCACGTCTTGATCTCGGCGGTGTTGTGGGTGACGTAATTGTCACAGACCAGGTGGACGTCGAGTCCGGTGGGCACGGCCTTGTCGATCCGGATCAGGAACTTCTTGAACTCGATGGTGCGATGGCGAGGTTGCAGTACCGATATGACAGTGCCGTCGGCGGTGTTGAAGGCGGCGAACGGGCTGGTGATCCCGCGCCGGCAGTAGTAGTGGGTGCGGCGTTCGGGCATGCCCGGCATCATCGGCAGTACCGGCTGCGAGCGGTCCAGTGCCCGGATCCGGGTCTTCTCGTCGACGCAGAGAACCACTGCCTTCTCCGGCGGATGGTGGTAGAGGCCGACGACGTCGACGACCTTGGCGACGAACTGCGGGCCGGTGGACAGTTTGAAGGAGTCCTGCAGGTGGGGCTTGAGGTCGAACCTCTTCCAGATCCGCCCGACGGTCGATTTCGACAGCCCGCTGCGCTTCGCCAACCTGGAGTGCCAGCGGTTCACCGTCGCGTCGGCGACGCCGAGTTCGGCCACGACCTCCTTGTTCGTCCCGCCCTCCGCGCACCGCAGCACGATCTTCGCGCGCAGGGCCAGGAACTGCGCGGTCTTCGCCCGCCGCGCCCAGCGCGTCAGCTCTGCCCGCTCGGCTTCGCTGAGCACCAGGTCCGGCATGCGCCGGCCCGGCCGCGGCTCATCCGCCAAACCCGCCATCCGCCGGGCCACGAACCGCGAACGCCACTTGCGCACCGTCTCCACGGACACCCCAAAGTCCGCCTTCACAGCGGTACTTGACGCCCCGTCCGCACAAGCCGGCGTGAGCCGTGGCCGCTCCGCCACATGGGCCGGCGCCCCGCCACCCGTCAGCGCAGCAACTCCGCACGCTCCTCAGCGGACAGCGGGACTTCGACAGCACGAGGGCCTCGATGCGACATGGAAACGGCCTGCAGACTTAGACCGACCGGCAAATGGATCACTTGAGGCGGCGTGTGGTGGGACGCTGATCCCACCGCGGCAGACTCTCCCAGAGCGGGCAAGAGCGCTACGAACTCGTTCCAGAGGGGTTCGAGCAGGCAAGACGGCAGTACGGGCACGGCTGTCCTTCGTGATCACTGAGGCTTTCTCAATGTTGATCATTTCCAGATCCTCTTGAGGACATCAGAGATAGAGCATCTACGTCCGAAACCTGACTGGTTCAGTGGCCGTCGAGGGGCGGCTCTGTTAGCGGCCTGGCGGCTGGCGCGTCGTTGGCCTTCCGGGAGACTTGATCAGGCCTTGCTTTGGGTCGGGGCGGGGTTCACTCGTTGCGCAGCACCTCGGCGATGGTGAGGCGTGCCGCCGAGCGAGCCGGGACCAGTGCGCCGAGGACGGCGATCGCGACGCCCACCAGGGTCAGGGCGGCCAGTTGCGGCGCGTGCCAGACGTCCTTCATGGACTCCGGGAAGGTGAGCACTCCGGCATGGTCCACGAGCAGCCGGTGTCCGGCCATCCCGAGGGGGATGCCGATCAGGCCGCCGACCGCGCCCAGTCCCGCCACGGACGTCACTGTCATCGCCACGACCTGGCGCGGCGTCATCCCGATCGATTTGAGCATGGCCAGGTCGCGGCGCCGCTCCCTGGTGTTCAGCAGGACGGTGTTGAAGACGCCGAGCGCCGCGACGATGGTCAGCAGCAGCGTGAACGCCGATGAGAAGCCGACGACGGTAGTGGTGGCGGCATCCGGCGACTCGCTCCTCAGCGACGGGTAGAGGCCTGGGCCGGCCTCCTCGACCCCCCGGACGTAGGACTGGGCATCGGCATGGGGGGCGAGCCGGACCGTGTATTCAACGGCGCTCGTGTCCGGGGCGAGCTCGGCCGCGGTCTGCCAGTTGGAGTCCATGGCCTGGGCGTTGCCCAGCATGACTTCGCCGACGACGGTGACATCGGTCTGCCTGCCGTTCAGATGCATGGTCGTCCGGTCACCGACCTTGAGCCCGTGCTGTTTCAGGAACGACGGCCCACCGGCGACCTCACCCGGTCCGCTCGGCCAGTGTCCCTTGACGATCTGCTCAGCCTCGGCCGGAGCGTCCCCGCGGTAGAAGTTGACGAATACGGTGTTCGTGGTGCCCGCGAGGTGCACCTTGGTGAGCGCGCGAGCGGTCACGCGGTCCGCTCCGGGAAGGGATCGCAGCCGTGCTTCGATCCGGCTGTCATCCAGCTTCGGCACGTGTCGGCCAGGTGCGGGCGTGCCCACCTGTACGTCGACCAGCGCGACCCCGCTGTGCTTGCCCGCTTTCCCGGCCGCCACCATGCTGCCGGCCAGGCCGGTCGTCAGAGTCACGGTGGTGACCCCGAGGACGACGGCCGACATCGTCATCATGGCGCGACCCGGGCGGGTGAACGGCTGGCCCAGGCCCAGGCTCACGGAGCGCGGCAGCCGGGTTCCGCTGAGCCTGCGTTGAACGCGCAGTCCGCGCCCGGTCCGCGGCACGCTGCCCGCGCTGATCGCCTCTGCCGCGGAAAGCCGGTGTGCGCGCAGCGCGGGGATCAGCGCGGCGGCGACGACGAGGGTGGGCATGGCCAGCAGGCAGGCGACGGGCACCCAGGGGCTGGTGGCGATGGTGGCGGTGCCGGTTTCGATTCCGGAGAACGCGACGCTGAGGATGGGTTGCTCCAGCAGGGTGCCGAGCACCGTGCCCAGGACGCAGCCCACGACCGCGGGAGCGGAGACCATCGCGAGGTAGACCGCGACCACCTGGTTCGGTGTGAAGCCAAGGGCCTTGAGCACGCCGATGTGCCGGTAACCGGAGACGACCGCTCCGCTGACCACGTTGCCGACGATCAATGCCGAGACCAGGAGGCCGAGCACGCCGAACATCGTCATGAATGGGATATAGGAATCGGCCGATGCGGAGAAGGCCTGCTTGAGGGTGAGGTAGGACTGGGCAGCGGTCAGCGAGTCCGCCGGCTGTCCGGCGGTGACCGTTGCCAGGCCGGCGCGAATCTGCCCGTCCGTCGAGGCCGACGTGAAGCGGTAGAGCATCTGGAAACCGGTCGGGCGCAGGGCGGTCATCTGCTCGGGTGATACCCAGGCTCCGGCGGACTTGCTCATGCTGGTGGCGAAGCCGACGACGGTGAGCGGCGGGACACCGGGGATGTCGAGCCTCGTTCCCAGCAGACGCGAGGGATTGCCGCCGACAGGCGAGTTGACGACGATCTCACCCGGGGCAGTGGCCCAGCGGCCGGCCAGGAGGTCGACGCGGTCCACCGGGCCTGCCGGACCGGCCCGGCCCACCACGGTCAGGGGACCGGCCGACATCCACAGCCATCCCTTGGGGATCTCGATGACGGCCTGGCCGAAGGGTCCGGCGGCAGCCTGGACACCCGGCTGCCGGACCGTCTGTTCCAGGTGCGTGTCCTTGGTCTTCGAGGCATCGAAGGTCGCCACCACATGGGCGCCGCGTTGGCGGGCGAAGGCGCTGTCGAAAGGAGACGAGGCGGCATTGAGCACCGACAGCGCGAGCAGGATCGTCGTTGTGGAGCACAGGACGACGAGTCCGATGACGAACGTCTGGACCCTGCGGCGCTTGACGGCCGCGCGCGAGGCCCGCCACACGGCGCTCATACGGCCCGCTCCAATGCGCTCTCGCGGGCCACCCGGCCGTCGGTGACCTCGATCAGGCGGCTGGCGCACCGGGTGGCCAGATGCGGGTCATGGGTGACGATGAGCAGGGTCTGGCCGATCTGGTTGAGGTCGATCAGCAGGTCCATCACCTGCTCGCCGGAGCGGCTGTCCAGCGCGCCGGTCGGCTCGTCGGCCAGCAGCAGGGCCGGACGGTTCATCAGCGCCCGTGCCACCGCAACCCGCTGGCGCTCGCCACCGCTCAGCGCAGCCGGATAGACATCCTTGCGGTCAGCCACGCCGAGTTCGTCGAGGAGTTCCAGTGCACGGCGGCGCGCCTGCCGGGCCGACGTCCCAGTCAGCTGTGCGGCCAGCGCCACGTTGTCCAACGCCGGCAAGTCGTCGATGAGATTGAAGAACTGGAAGATCATGCCGACCTGCCGCCGCCGGAACAGCGCCAGCCCGGTCTCGTTCAACTTCCCCAGATCCTCGCCGTGTACGACGACCGACCCGGAGGTCGGACGGTCGAGACCGGCGACCATGTTGAGCAAGGTGGACTTGCCGCAGCCCGAAGGACCCATCACCGCTACCGCTTCCCCGGCCCGGATCTGCAGGGAGACATCGTCCAGAGCGACCGAGTCGCCGTACTCCTTGCGCACGCCGTCGAGGTGCACGACCACTTGTTCTTGTTCCTCGCTGCTGCCGCTCATGGCAGGAAGCTAAGCGCAGCGTCTCGGGTCGAAACATCAGCCTGCTGAGGTATCCCGTCGGCCTCGTCATCCCAGAGATGTAGGGCGTTGGATCCCGGGGATGATGCGGCGGGCGGCGTGGTGCTGCATGGTGATCACCATGTGGGATTCGGGAACGGACCGGCTGACCGCCGCTCTGGCGGTGGCGTGCGCTGCCGCTGGATGGCTCGGCGCCGCGCTCGTCCGGGCCCGGCGCCTGCACAGGAAGGCGATCGACGACCGGGGCCGGCTTCTGGAGCGGGAACGGGAGAACGCGGCCCGGACCGCCGTCGACGCCGAGCGCGCCCGGATCGCCCAGGAACTGCACGACATCGTCAGCCACAACGTGAGTCTGATGGTGGTCCAGGCGGGTGCCGCGCGCGAGGTGCTGACCACCATGCCCGACGCGGCCGCCGAGGCCCTGGTGGCGGTCGAGGGCGCCGGCCGGGACGCGATGACCGAGCTGCGGCATCTGCTCGGCCTGCTCGCTCCGTCGCAGAGCGGCGAGGACGAGGCCGACCTGACCCCGCAGCCCGGCCTCGGCCGGCTCAGTCCACTGATCGACCGGATCGCGTTCGCCGGATTGCCCGTGGAGGTCCGGATCTCCGGGAAGCCTCACTCGCTCCCGGCCGGGATCGACACGACCGCGTACCGGATCGTGCAGGAGGCACTGACCAATGCGCTCAAGTACGGCGACGGGGGAAAGGCCGAGGTGACCGTGCGGTACGCGGACAACTATCTGCGGGTAGAGGTGCTGAACAGCGGGCCCAGCGTGCTGTCCGGCGGAGGATCCGCGACCAGGCCGTCGGGCACGGACCGCAGGGACGGAACCGGGCGCGGGCTGCTGGGGCTCAGGGAACGGGTCGCCGTGTACGGCGGCGATCTGGACGCCCGACGACGACTCGGCGGCGGGTACCGGGTCCGAGCACGTATCCCGCTGGACCGGGCGTGACGGCCCCCACGGTGGACCCACCCCCGCGCGTGCTCATCGCCGACGACCAGGAGCTGATCCGTACCGGGTTCCGCCTGATCCTCACCTCACGAGGGATCGATGTGGTGGGCGATGCGGCCGACGGGGCCGAAGCCGTGGCGTTGGCCCGCAGCCTGCGGCCCGACGTCGTGCTGATGGACATCAGGATGCCGAACCTGGACGGCCTGCAGGCGGCCCGGCTCATCCTGGCGGAGAACCCGGACTGCCGGGTGATCATGCTGACCACCTTCGACCTCGACCACTACGTCTACTCCGCGCTGGCCCTTGGAGCGAGCGGTTTCCTTCTCAAGGACGTCACCCCCGCACACCTCGCCGCCGCCGTCCGTCTCGTCGACACCGGCGATGCCCTCCTCGCCCCCACGATCACGCGCCGCCTGGTAGAGCGCTTCGCCCCCGGCGAACCCAGGCACAGCGTGGGCGGTGATGCCGCAGCGCCAGCGATCCACCGCGACCTCGCCCAGCTCACCCCCCGTGAGCTGGAGGTTCTTACCCTGATGGGCCGGGGCCTCTCCAACGCCGAACTCGCCCAGGAACTGACCCTCAGCGAAGCCACCGTCAAAACCCACGTCGCCCGCATCTTCGCCAAGCTCGCCCTGCGCGACCGTGCACAGGCTGTCGTCCTCGCCTACGAGACCGGACTTGTATCTCCCGGTGAACACCGCGAGTAGCGCCGGTCGGGGTACCGGAATGCGCGAGTCACGCGTGAGCGGACGGCGTACCACGCGCCGCGCCGTGTTGAGTGAGTGGCTAGCTGGGAGAGTTCAAGCAAGCAAGATGGCAGCGCGGCCAGGCCATCCCTTGGCTGAGCGTAGAGAACTCCGTGATCACGTGGACTCGTGGCCGTTCTGATGACCCTGCCACCTCACGGGCGCCTATTGCCGGTCGGTCTTAGGACCGCCTTTTCTGGCGCATCACACCAGGTGAAACCGCCCCGACGGCATGGCCGATGGCCGAGGCGCTGGTCTGGACCTGGTGGCTGACTGCTACCGTCGCCCCGGAAGATCACGACGGCACGGGCCGTCATGATCGGTCGGCGGAGAGGGGCATTGCGGTGATGGACAGTGCGGTGGGCAGCGACGACGGCACGGTACGGGCATTCATCGGGTCGTTCACCTCGGCGGGAGGGCGGGGAATCACCGTCGCCGCCGTGGACCGGGAGACCGGGGCGCTGACCGTCCTCGGCGCCACGGACGCGGTCCCCGATCCTTCATTCCTCGCCCTGGGCCACGGGCCGGGGCCGGGCGGTGGCGCGCTCTACGCGGTCAGCGAGACCGAGCCCGGTGCGGCAGCCGCACTGGACATCACCGGCGATGTGCCGCGGCCGCTCGGCGCTGTCCGGCCGGTGGACGGCGACGGCCCGACCCATCTCGCGCTCGCGGGCGGCCATCTGCTCACCGCCAACTACAACTCCGGCAGCGTGAGCGTCCTGCCCGTCCTCGCGGACGGTTCCCTCGGCCAGGTCGCCTCCGTGTCCCAGCACGAAGGCAGCGGCCCCGACGCCGACCGGCAGCGGGGCCCGCACGCCCACCAGGTGCTGCCGGACCCGTCGGGGAACTGGGTGCTCAGCGTGGACCTCGGGACCGACTCCGTACGGATCTGCGCGCTCGACACGACGACCGGGGCGCTGCGGCAGCACGGCGAGACGGCCCTGCGGCCGGGCACCGGCCCGCGCCACCTGGCCTTCCACCCCGCGGGCGGCCACGCCTACGTCCTGAACGAACTCGAACCGACCGTCACCACGTGCCGGTGGAACGCCGCCGCGGGCGTCCTGGAACCCGTGGGGGAGACTCCCGTACTGCCCGAGCGGCCGGCGGACGGCGACGACCCGGCGACGTACCCCTCCGAGGTGGTCGTCTCGCACGACGGACGGTTCCTCTGGACCGCCAATCGGGGGCAGGACAGCATCTCGGTCCTGGCGCTCGACGAGGCAGGCGAGAAGGCGACCCTGGTCACGACCGTGGACTGCGGCGGGCACTGGCCCCGCGACCTCGCACTCGACCCCACCGGCGGCCGGCTGTACGCGGCCAATGAGCGGTCCGGCGACGTCAGCTGGTTCGACGTCGACCCGGAGACCGGCATTCCGCGTCGCGCGGGCTCGCTGGCCGCCCCCGCCGCGTCCTGTGTGATCTTCGGCTGATTCCGCGCCGTACACAGCACGATCGCCGTACGGGCCCGGAGAACCGGGCCCGTACGGCGATTCGTGGAGCGTTGTGCCGGGGTCAGTGCGCCTGGGCGCCCTGCGGCGCCACGGGCGTGATGCCGAGCGTCGTCATGTACATCGACAGCACGAGCTTGCCGATCGCCGGGTAGGCGCCGAGCGGCTCGGCCGTCGAGCAACCGGCCTCCTTCGCGGCGGCGTCCAGCAGCCCCTCGGCCACCTCCGGGCCAACCAGGTACGGGGCCACCGCGAGCTGCACCGAGCCGGAGCTCGTGAGTTGCTCAGCGATCGACGCGACCGAACCCTCGACATCGAGCGCCGCGGCCATCACCGGAACCGCGAGCCGGGCGGCCAGCAGCATGCCGGTGATCCCGGCGGCCTGCACGGCCTCGTCGCCGCCCACCGTGGCCAGCACGATGCCGTCGGCGGCCGTGGCCACCGTGAAGAGCCTTGCACGGTCGGCGCGGGCCAGACCGGCCTCGGAGAGCCGTACGTGCAGCGCCTCGGCGAGCAGCGGGTGCGGGCCGAGCACATCGGTCAGCTCGACCTGTGTACCGCTGTCCATCACGGCCTGTCGTATCCGCCGGATCAGGGCGCTGTCCGGCCCCGCGAGCAGCGGCACGACGACGGCGGACGGCCCCTCGGGCGCGGCGACCTCACGGCCCGCGGCCTGCGCCTGCTCGTAGCGCGCGACACGCTCGGCGGCGCAGTGGGTGAGTACGGCGGAGAGCGCCGGGTACTCGGCATCGTCGCCGTCGAGGTAGCCGATCCGGGCGTTGAGGCCGGGCAGCTCGGAACGGGCGATGCTGATCACCTCTTCGGCCAGACTGCGCGTGGCCGAGGAGGGGGTACCGGGAACGGCGAGAACGAGCGCGGCAGCGCCCTCGGGTGCGACCACGGGCTCCGGGCGGCGGTGCCGTCCGGACTGGCGAGGTCGCGGCATTCGTACAGGCAGGCCGGAAGCGGGCCCAGTGGGGGTGCTCATGGCGCCGCATGCTACTGGTTTTGGGTGGGGCTCTGTTCGGGGAGGGCCCGGACAGGCGTTATCTGTCCACTTTTATCCGATGAGCGGCTTACTGGTCGACTGTCCCGCTCTGTCGCCACCTATTCTGGCTGCTGCTCAGGTCCTTCACCAGGCACCCGGAGCAGCGTCGGGTGGCGGGGCAGCCGCAGATTTCCGGTCGCCAGCGCTTGCGCGATGGACAGCGCACCGGTCAATGGATCACCCGAACCGGGGACCGCTCGTGCCTGCGGGAGCTGCCGGGCAAGCTCCTCGCGCAGCGGTACCAGCAGCGGATCGCCCATCCGGAACAAGCCGCCCGTCAGCGCCACTTCGCACGGCTCGCCGTCGGCCCCCGCCGCCGGGCACACCGCCGCGGCGGCCTCCGCGACATGTGCCGCGGCCTCGCGCAGAATGCCCGCGGCGACCGGATCGTGCCCGGCGCACGCGGCGACCTCCGGCGCGAACGAGGCCAGTACGGCAGGCCGGTCGGTACGCGGGTAGAGCAGCCCGGGCAGCTCCGGCGCCGGCCCGAACACCGCCTCCAGCCGGGACAGCAGAGCCGCGGATCCGCCGCGACGTCCGTCATGGGCGCGCATGGCCGCGTCGAGTCCGGCCCGGCCGATCCAGGCTCCGCCGCCGCTGTCGCCCAGCAGATGCCCCCAGCCGTCGGCCCGGCGCCAGTCCGTCAGGTCCGTGCCCAGCGCGATCATGCCCGTGCCGGCCGCGACGACTGCCCCCGGGCGCTGACCGACCGCCCCCGCGTACGCGGTGACCGCGTCGGCGGCCAGAGCCAGTTGCCGTACTCCGAGCGCGTCCTCCAGGGCCGACGGCAGCTCCGCGCGCAGCTGCCCGCCGAGCGTCGCCATGCCGGCGGCGCCGATCGCCACGGCATCGATTCCGGCACTGTCCTTGCCTCCGCACCGCTCCAGCAGCCGGCGGGCGGCGGGCAGCAGTTGCTCCAGCAGATGGCCCGCGTCGATTCCGGCCGGTCCGGTCCGCACCGGGGCGTCGCAGGCCGCCGTCGCCAGGGGAGCGGACCGGCCGACAGCGCCCAGTGCCACACGCAGCCCCGAACCGCCCGAGTCCACCCCGAGCACGTACGGCCCCGATGCGGCCGGCGTCCCGCCCGGACGCGCGTCGGCGCCGGTGCTTACCGGCGATCGCCGCGGTGAACTCATGGGCCGACTCCAGGGAGGAAGACGAATGACGGCGGCAGCCTATCCCCCCGTCGTGCGAGAACGGGCCGGGGGAGGTGGGAGTTCGGCAGCTCGGACCGGGTGCGGGCCGGGGGCGGACCGTTTACGCCGGTAGAGTGACGTTCTGTGGCACCACGACCGTTGAATGAAGTAGTCGAGCCCGGCTGGGCCGAGGCACTCGCACCCGTGGCCGGACGCATCGCCGCGATGGGCGATTTCCTGCGTGCGGAGGTGGCGGCAGGGCGCACCTATCTGCCGGCCGGAGCGAATGTTCTGCGCGCGTTCCAGCAGCCCTTCGACGACGTACGCGTCCTGATCGTCGGTCAGGACCCCTACCCGACACCCGGAATGGCGATGGGGCTGAGCTTCTCCGTGGCCCCCGAGGTTCCCCAGGTGCCCGGCAGCCTGGAGAACATCTTCCGGGAACTCCACACGGATCTGGGGCTCCCGCGTCCGTCGAACGGCGACCTGACGCCCTGGACGCGGCAGGGTGTACTGCTGCTGAACAGGGCACTCACCACGGCGCCCCGCAAGCCGGCCGCGCACCGCGGCAAGGGCTGGGAGGAAGTGACCGAACAGGCCATTCGGGCCCTGGCCGCACGCGGCAAGCCGCTGGTGTCCGTGCTGTGGGGGCGCGACGCCCGTAACCTGCGGCCGTTCCTCGGCGACTACCCGGCGATCGAGTCCGCGCACCCCTCGCCCATGTCGGCGGACCGCGGATTCTTCGGCTCGCGCCCGTTCAGCCGCACCAATGAACTCCTGCTGCGCCAGGGGGCCCAGCCGGTCGACTGGCAACTGCCCTAGAAGGCATGACGCGGAGCGGCACCGGCCCCTTCCACGGAGCCGGTGCCACTTCCACTACGTCATGCGCCGGGTGTCCCGGTTCACGGTGCGTCGCGCACCGTGCCGGTGAACACCGGTCCCTTCTGCGGTTCCCAGGAATCGTCGAAGGTCATCAGCTGCATCCGCAGTGATTCCTCGGGCTCCTTCAGCCCGTCACGGACCGTGGGCACGGCCACCTCGGCACTCAGTTTCCCGGCGGGCACGACGGCGAGCAGGAACGACGGCTCGGACACCTTGGACAGCGGCCGGGCAGGGGCGGGCGACTCACCGAACGTGTCCCCCAGCCATGTTCCGTCGACGTCCAGGGTGGACAGCTCCGCCCCGGCGTCGACCGGCTGGATCTCGAAACCGGCGGAGTCCATGTCGACATCGGCGGCCGCCGAGAGCGAGATCTTCCAGCGCAGACTCTGCCCCTCGGTGACATGGTCCGCGACCGGCTTCACCTCGACCGTGGGCATCGCATCGTCGTTCTGTACGGTCAGACCGCCCAGATGGGAGCCGACGACCGCGCCCCGGACCGCCTTGACGAACACACTGTGCGTGATGTCGTAACCGAAGCGGGTGTTGCCCCGCACCTCGACCGGCACATCGAAGTCATGGCTGCCCGGACGCACCGTCACCGTCCGGTATCCGGGCTTGTCCTTGCCCGGATCGGTGACGAACAGCCTGACCCGGCCGCTGCCGTGCCCGGAGACCCGCACCGGAACGCGGTAGGTCCGGACCCCCGAATCACCTTCCGCGACCTTCAGATGGCCGATGTCCACGCGCGGCAGCGAGGCCGCCCGGACCTCGGGCGTACCGGGGCGCCAGCCCCAGGCGTCGACCAGCCATGCCTGCCCCGAGCCGCTTCTCGGAGTCAGCTCCAGGCTCTTCACGTGCTTCAGGTCCACCTTGCTCCGCACGGCGGCGGAGAGCGGTACGCGGATCTCGCGCCCCCAGTAGGAGGCGGTCCGGTCACTGCCCGGCAGGCCGTCGATCCGGGCGCCGCCCAGCGTCGCCCGCCGGCCCGAGGTGTCGGTGAGAGCGATGTCCAGCCGGGTGCCGGTGGTGTTGGGCGGCACGATCAACCGGAGCGCCAGCGCATCGGCACCCGCCACGGACACCGGACGTGCGGGACGGATCCTGACCGCTCCGCCCGGCTTCGACCAGCGCATCGCGACCGCGTGACGGCCGGGCTCCCGCGCGGTCTCCCACATGGCGAAGTGCGGGGAGACGGCAGACCCTTCGGGCGGCAGACAGGCACGGCCCGGATCGGGGTCCACCTGCGCGCACACCCGGCCGCCCGTCACGGCCATCGAGGTGTCCGGCAGGAACGCGGGCGTGCGCTTCCCGCCTACCGCGTGGGTCAGCACACGGGCCGCACCGGCCGAGGGCGCACGCCGGTCCGAACCGTCCAGCAGCGGGCGTACGCGGTCGTCACCCGCGACGAACAGCCGGGCCGCGGCGGCGATGTACGTGGCCCCGGCGGCCTGCTGCGAAGTGGCGGTGAGACGGGCCTTCTTGCCCGGCGTGCACACCGGGTCCGGGGTGTCGCCGTCCCAGAAGTCGTCGTCGGCGGGCGCCTCCGCCTGCCCCGGCGTCCATTCGCTGTTGAAGAAGTTGTGGTTGGCGCCGACCATGTAGACCGCGCTGTGCAGTGCGGCGCCACGGCTGATGCCTCGGGTGCCGTCGACGTAGATCTGGCCCTGGAGGTCGGACACATCGCCGTCACAGCCCGGCAGGATGGTCATGGACGGCACGTCGGGAACCGGGTTCTGACCGAAGACGGTCGGGCCGATCAGGACGGTGCCGCGAATGCGCCAGCGCACCGGGCCCCGGTAGCCGTCCTGGTCCGCGGGCGGCCGGGAGAGGCTGTCGAGCGCGGCCCGGTTGACGCCCTCGCCGCCCCGGGAGTGGCCGACGAGCAGCACCCTGGACATGTCCGCCGGCGGTGCGGCACGCACGGCCGCGGGCGCCGAGGACCGGTGGGTGGCCCAGTCCGCCCAGCGGGCGAGGTGCAGTCGCACCAGGGACGAGCGCGCCTGGGCGCCGCCGTCGTCGGCGGCATCGTCCTGCCCGTTGATCCCGTTGGCCGAGATGGACACCGTGACGTACCCCTGGGAGGCCAGGAGCTTCTGGTCACGCAGATAGCCCCGATGGCTCGGCACCGGCCGGGTGCCGGCCTCACAGGGCCAGGACATGCCCTGGTCACCCTTGGCGTTGAAACACGTGTAATGACGGCCGTGCAGGAACAGCGCGAGCGGCCGCCGTCCCGGTGCGCCGACCGGTGACACCACCTCGGCGCGCATCTCCACCGGGGCGCCGAACCCGGGCAACCGCACCGACTTCAGGGCGTACTCACCGCTGACGGTCCGGTACTTGCCCGGTACGCCGGGGTCGACCGGGTTCGCGGGAAGGGGAGCCGTCGGCTTCGCCGCCCCGGCGGCTCGCCGGGCGTCCGGGGACCGACGGGCTCCGGCCCCGTCGAGCCGCCGGCCGCCCGCCAGCGCCTTGAGACCGGCCACCGGTCCGAGGCGTATGCCGTCGAGCTTCAGGCGGAACGTACGCCGGTCCTGCGCGGCGACCGGCCGGCCCAGGAGCCGGTCCCCGGAATGGAACTCGACCCGGGCATCGCCCATGGGCACCGGGTCGGGCGAGGTCCAGACGAGCTGCTGCCCGGCTCCCGTCCCGGTGACCCGCCACCCCGCGGGAAGCCGGCCGTCCGGCTCTCCCCGCGAAAGGGAGGCGGCGGATATGGAGGCGAAGGATATGGATTCGGCGGAATGCTGAGTGTGTGCCGGCTGCGGCGAAGCGCGTGCCGACTCCGACCATCCCACGGTCAGGGTGAGTACCGCCAGCGCGGCGGTAACCGTGCGCGAGACACGGATCAAGGTGGTCCTCCTGGTCATCGGCCTTCTCGAACTCCCCAGAGATTCCTGGGGCCCCCGCTCCCGGAGGACGGAGAGCGAAGCCCGGGGGTTGCCTCAGGCCGCGTCACATGGCGCGGAACTGCTGCCTCGGGGAATCGAGTTGGACCGATGACCGGCGGGAACCGGCCAGGTGGCGGCACATGGCCGACCGGGGCACCGGGCGGTCACGTGTCGGCGCGCCGCAGACCGGGGCGCGCACGGCCGGGCGCACCCGCTGCCGGTGGTCAGCCGTCGAGCACCGCCGCCCGCACGCACAGGACGTCCGGCAGATGGGAGGCGAGCTGCTGCCAGCTGTCCCCGTCGTCCGCGCTCGCGTACAGCTCGCCGTTGCGGTTGCCGAAATAGACCCCCGCCGGGTCGGCGTCGTCCGTACAGAGCGCGTCGCGCAGCACCGTGCCGTAGTGCGTCTCCGCGGGCAGGCCGGTCGACAGCGGCTCCCAGGTGCGGCCCGCGTCGCCGGTGCGGAACACCCGGCAGCGGTGCTCGGCGGGCACCCGGTCGGCGTCGGCGTTGATCGGGAAGATGTACGCCGTGTTCGCGCGGTGGGGGTGCGCGGCGGCGGCGAAACCGAAGTCCGAAGGCAGGCCCCGGCCGATGTCGGTCCAGTTGTCCCCGGAGTCGTCACTCCGGAACACTCCCCAGTGGTTCTGGAGATAGAGCCGGTCGGGATCGACCGCGTCCCTCGCCACCTTGTGGACGCACTGGCCGAACTCCGGATCCGGTTCGGGGAGGAAGACCGCGGACACGCCCTTGTTCGACGGGGTCCAGCTCGCGCCGCCGTCCTTGGTGCGGAACACCCCGGCCGTGGAGACCGCGACGGTCACGGCACGGGCGTCCCTCGGGTCCGTCAGGATGGTGTGCAGCCCCTCACCGCCCCCGCCGGGCTCCCATTTCGAACGCGTCGGATGCTCCCACAGCGGGCGGACCAGCTGGAACGACTCCCCGCGGTCCTCGGAACGGAACAGCGCGGCGGGCTCGGTGCCCGCGTACACGACGTCGGGCGCCTCGGAGCCCGCCGGATGCAGCTGCCAGACCCGCTCCAGCGATGCCCCGGTGAACCGGGGGAACTTCACCGCCGGTTGTCGTGGTTCGGCCCAGGTGCTGCCCAGATCGTCCGAGTGGAGGACCGAGGGGCCCCAGTGCGCGCTGTCGCCGCCGACCAGCAGCCGTGGGAGCTGCCCGCGGGTGTCGATGGCGACCGAATAGATCGCCTGGGAATTGAAATGCGGGCCGTCGAACTCCCACGTGCCGCCGCGCCTGCGGCCGATGAAGAGTCCCTTGCGGGTGCCCACGGTGAGCAGTACATCGGTCATGGCCGAACCTCCCGAAACGCCGTTGTGTCGGATATCGGCCAGTGTGCACCCGACCACTGACAGTGGCCCGCAGGGCAGCCCTGACACCTTGCACTGTTGCGTCCCGGCCGGCGCGGGTACGGTTCAGCAGACGTGGAAAGCGCTTGCCGAGCCGTATGCGAATTCCGTGCGAATCCCCATGCCGCCTCATCGCGGAGAGACCGAGGAGCAGCTGTGCCGACCTTCGAAGGGCTGCCCGGCGCCGTAGCCGTGTCCCACCTGCGGGTGTACGACTGGCCCACCGCGGACGGGCTGCGCGGCGGGACGCCCCATCTCCACCTCACCTGCTCCGAGGGGTACGTGGTGGTCGGCGGCACGGGTTCGGTGCAGACCCTCACCGCCTCGGGGTTCCGGCAGACGCCGTTGGCGCCGGGCGCGCTGGTGTGGTTCACACCGGGCACGATCCACCGGCTCGTCAACGAGGACGGGCTGCGCATCGTCGTCCTCATGGAGAACAGCGGGCTGCCGGAGGCGGGCGACGCCGTACTCACCCTGCCGCCGGACCGGCTGGTGGACCCCGAGGTCTACCGGGCGTCGGTCGCCCTGCCGGTCGACGGCTCGGAGGCGGATCAGGAACGGGCGGCCCGCGCCCGCCGTGATCTCGCCATAGAGGGCTTCCTCGCCCTGCGCCGGGCCACCGAGGCGGGCGACCCCGAGCCGCTCGCCGCGTTCCACCGGGCCGCCGCCGCGCTCGTACGCCCGAAAGCCGAGGACTGGCGTGGGCGCTGGGAGCGGGGGGCCGCCGCCGCCTCCGAGGTGACCGGCGCCCAGCTCGACGCCGTGGCGCGCGGCGACGGCGGCTACCTGGCCGACGCCTGCGTGCACGCCGAACAGCCCTCCGCGCACGGAAAGTTCGGCATGTGCGGCCGTCTGGACGTCTACCGCGGCTGACCGGCCCCGGCGGCGTCGGACTCTGCGGATCGGGTCAGCACCCGGGTCGTGCTGCCGTCGTCCTCCACCGTGTCCCGTACATGCCGGAAACCGATCCGGCCCAGCAGCGCCAGCGAGGCGGTGTTGTCGGCGGCCACCGTGGCGTGCACCTCGTTGAGCCCGAGCGTGTCGAACCCGTAACCGGTCAGCGCCTGCGCGATCTCCGTGCCGAATCCCTGCCCCCACGCCGTGGCGGCCAGGGCGTAGACGATCTCGTGGCCGCCCACGCCGGTGGAGGGCTTGATCTCCGCGTGGCCGACGAACCGGTCCTCGTGCCGGACCGCCCAGACATCGAACAGGTCCTGTGCGTACACCTTGCTGAAGATCCGTCCGAACAGGGCGCGGTCCTCCGCCTCGGCCTGCGGTCCTTCCCCCAACCAGCGGGAGACCAGGGTGTCCTGGAAGAGCGCGACGAAGTCCTCCTCGTCGTCCGGCGTGTACGGCACCAGGCGCAGGCGTGCGGTGTGCAGGGCAGGGGTGGTCATGGCCGGTGACGGTACGCAGGCCCCCGGGCGGCCCGCAACGCAATAGCCGTATCGCGTGACGCGGTGAGCGACGACACCGGCGGGATTCGAGAACCGCCCGAAGGAACCCCCGGTCCGGCGGATTTGTTTGACTGGCGGCCATGACCTCATCAGTGTTCGAGACCGCCACGCCCGACGCGTTCGTCTATCTCGACCGGGTCGCCGCGACCGAGCTGGGCCGTTCGTACAAGAAGCGCATGCTCGACGAGCTCGCGATCCGTCCGGGCGAGACGGTGGTCGACCTCGGCTGCGGCCCGGGCACCGACCTCGGCACGCTCGCCGAGGCCGTCACCGCGACCGGCACGGTGATCGGCGTCGACCACGACCCGGCCGCGGTCGATGTCGCCGGGGACCGCACCGCCGGGCGGAGCAATGTGACCGTTCGGGTCGGTGACATCCACGAGCTGCCGCTGCCGGACCACAGCGTCGACCGGGCCCGCACGGACCGGGTTCTCCAGCACGTCGCCGATCCTGTCCGAGCGCTCGGCGAGGCCCGGCGTGTGCTGCGGCCGGGCGGGCGGCTCGTGATGGCCGAGCCGGACTGGGAGACCCTCACGGTCGACCATCCCGACGGCGGTCTGTCGCGCGCCTACACCCGGTACGTCACGGACGAAGCCGTGCGCAACGCCCGGGTCGGCAGCCGGCTCGCCCGGTTGGCGGCGGATGCGGGATTCGCGGTGCCGGAGGTCGTCCCGTTCACCCCCGTCTTCCGGGATGCCCGGGCCGCCGACCGGATTCTCGGCCTGGAGCGGACCACGCGCCGCGCCGTGGACGCCGGATACTTCACCGGGGAAGCGGCGCGACGCTGGCTGGACCACCTCACCGACGGCCCCTTCCTGGCCGCCGTGACGTTCTACGTCGTCGTGGCCGAGCCGCAGGGCGCCTGACGCCGGCGGTGCCGCCCGCCCGGAGAGCTTCGAGCCGTACCGGGCGGGCGGCAGGGCCGCACCGGTGGGACGGAGGGGACAATCTGCGGGGGGGAAGGAAACTGCCGGCCGGGCGAAAGGAAGCGTGGAGCGATGACGAGCGGGATCGAGGACACCGACGGGCATGCGGCAACCCTGGCGGTGAACCCTGTCGGAGTGCGGGTCGGGATCAGGGCCGAGGCGCCCTCGGGTGAGCTGTCGCTGGTCTGCACCCCCGCCCGGGCCCGGGAGCTGGCGGCAGCGCTCGCCCTCGCGGCGGACGAGGCCGACAGTGCGCGGACGGCGGAGCCCGTCACCGTCAAGGCGCGTGAGCTGCGCCGAGGGGACGTACGGGACGGTGACCGGGCCATGACGGTGGACGACGTCAGGGTCGACGGCGCCACCGTCCATGTCACCTGGAAGTCGGGTGCCGGGCGCAGCTGGACCCAGGGCTATGACGCGGACGCCGACATCACGCTCCGGGTTGTACGAGACCCATCGTAATTTGACGGGTGTCGTACTACGGGATGTATCGTACTAGCGATCCTTCCGTACCCGTCGAAACGGAGTCCGACGTGAGTGCCCTCTTCGAGCCCTACACCCTGCGGTCGCTCGTCATCCCCAACCGGGTCTGGATGGCGCCCATGTGCCAGTACAGCGCCGCACCGGACGGGCCGGACCAGGGCGTCGCGACCGACTGGCACTTCGCCCATCTCGCGGCGCGCGCCATCGGCGGCACCGGGCTCATCCTCACCGAGGCGACGGCCGTCAGCCCCGAGGGCCGGATCAGCCCCGGCGACCTCGGCATCTGGAACGACACCCAGGCCGCCGCCCTCCGCCGGATCACGGCGTTCATCAAGGGGCAGGGGTCCGTCGCCGGCATCCAGCTCGCGCACGCCGGTCGCAAGGGTTCCACGGCGGCCCCCTGGCTGGGCGGCGACCCGGTCGGGCCGGAGGCGCACGGCTGGACGCCCGTCGCCCCCAGCCCGCTGCCGTTCGATGACGGCCACCCCGTGCCGCACGAGCTGACCGTGGACGGGATCCGGGAAATCGTCGACCGGTTCCGCGAGGCCGCGCGCCGCGCCGTCGACGCCGGGTTCCAGGTCGCCGAGGTGCATGGTGCCCATGGATACCTCATCGGGCAGTTCCTCTCCCCGCACAGCAACCACCGCACCGACGAGTACGGCGGCAGCTTCGAGAACCGCACCCGCCTCGCCCTGGAGGTCGTGGACGCGGTACGCGAGGTCTGGCCGGAGGAGCTGCCCGTCTTCTTCCGGATCTCCGCGACGGACTGGCTCACGGAGAACGACGAGGACGACCGCGAGGGCTGGACCGCCGACGAGACCGTACGGCTGGCCGCACTCCTCCAGGCCCACGGGGTCGACCTGCTGGATGTCTCCAGCGGCGGAAACGCCCCGCGCGCCCGAATCGAGACCGGGCCGGGCTACCAGGTTCCCTTCGCCGAGCGGGTCAGGGCCGAGACCACGCTGCCGGTCGCGGCAGTGGGCCTGATCACCGAGCCGCAGCAGGCCGAGAAGATCCTCAACGAGGGGCGGGCCGACGCCGTCCTACTCGGGCGCGAACTGCTGCGCAGCCCGTCGTGGGCCCAGGACGCGGCCCGCGAACTGGGCGGTGAACTCCGCACGCCCGAGCAGTACCACCGCGCGGTCTGAGGACCCGCACCGCCCCGGCCCGGCCGGCTCCGCACGACGTGAAGCGTCACGGGGCCCCGGGCCGGGGTCTCTTGCCGGAGCCGCGCCCCACCCCGTGCCGGGGGAGGAGGTGGAGCCGGCGAAGGGGCCCGTCGCGAGAACGAAGAAGGCGAAGGTGTCGAGGCGTCACAGCCCCGGACGCTCGGACGCGCTGACGTGCTGGATGCCGTGCGCCGCGTACCAGTTGGCCGCCGGATCGGTCACCATCACCGTGCACATGAGGTCCACACCGGCCCGCCGCCCGCGCAGCGGGAGCAGGGCCGCCGCCGGGGCGGGGACCGCGAACGAGGACCAGTACAGGTTCAGCCGGTCGGGGGCCCGGTCGTTGGGGGCGCAGACCGTCGTGGAGAAGGCCGGCGAGGTGCGAGGCGGTACCCACGAGGGCCAGGACCGCGACGTACAGCATCACGAGAGCGACCACCCACCATGGCGGGCGGCCGGTGCATCCCCTCACGCGGCCGGTCCATCCCTGCATGCCTCCGATCGTCCCGGGGGCCGGATGCCGAGGTGCCGACGGGGTGGTTCGGGCCGGTGCCCGTCTTCCCTTCCCCGTAAGGGAGTTCGGCCTGTCGTGACGCGATTGCGGCCCTTCGCAGAAACCGCTCGACGACGTCTTGCCGCTCGCGTCACACCGCCTATATAACGTTGTAAACCGAGCCGCCCGGCGGCTGATGCATCGTCAAGCCATGCCCCGACGGCCCGCCGACGAGCGTGTCGTCCTCCCGTCAAGGAGCGTCCGCGCATGATGATCCAGCGTCGATCCCGTACCCTCGCCGCGGCCTGTCTCCTCGCCGCCACCGCCATGCTGACCGCCGCCGGCTGTGCCAAGTCGGAGACCCCGGACAATGCGGGCGACGACAGCAGCCAGGCCGCGCAGGCCGCCAAGTCCCCCGGGAGCAGCTCGGGTTCCGGCTGCTCGCTCCGGACGTACGGTGCGCCGAAGCTGGATCTGAAGGACGCGGTCGTCGGCTTCTCGCAGTCGGAGAAGGAAGCCAACCCGTTCCGCATCGCCGAGACCCGGTCCATCAAGGACGAGGCCACGAAGATCGGCGTGAAGAAGCTGCTCACCACCAACGCGCAGTCCCAGCTCTCCAAGCAGATCAGCGACATCCAGGACATGCTGTCCCAGGGGGCCCGGTTCCTGATCGTCGCCCCGCTGAACTCCGACGGTCTGGAGCCCGCGTTCAAGGCGGCCGCGGCCAAGAAGGTCCCGGTGCTCACCATCGACCGCAAGGTCAACTCCACCGCCTGCAAGGACTATGTGGCCTTCCTCGGCTCCGACTTCGTGGAACAGGGCAAGCGCGCGGCGGACGCGATGATCAAGGCGACCGGCGGGAAGGGCAAGGTCGCCGTTCTTCTCGGCGCGTCCGGCAACAACGTCACCACCGACCGCACCAAGGGCTTCGTCGACCAGGTCAAGGCCCAGGCGCCCGGCCTGCGGATCGTCGCCCAGCAGACCGGCGAGTTCGCCCGCGACAAGGGCCAGCAGGTCATGGAGCAGCTCATCCAGTCCAAGCCCGACATCACCGCCGTCTACGCGGAGAACGACGAGATGGGTCTCGGTGCCGTCACCGCGCTGAAGGCCGCGGGCAGGAAGCCCGGCAAGGACGTCAAGATCGTCTCCGTGGACGGCACCCGGAATGCCGTGCAGGCCCTGGTCGACGGCGAGTACAACGCAGTCATCGAGTCGAACCCGCGCTTCGGGCCGCTCGCCTTCGCGACCGCCCAGAAGTTCTACGGCGGCGAGGAGATCCCTGAGAACGTCATCATCTCCGACCGGGCGTACGACGAGTCCAACGCCAAGGCCTCGCTCGGCGGGGCGTACTGACCGCACTCCCGCCGCACCCCCGGAACAGCGGAAGGCCGAGACCACTCATGGCGCCACCGGAAGCAGTCCCGCAGGAGCAAGAACAAGAAGAACAGGAGCAAGTGCAGGAGCAGGAACAAGAGCAGGAGCAGGAGCGGGAATCGGCGCCGGCCGCCGTTCTCGAAGCCCGCTCGGTGAGCAAGCGGTTCCCGGGCG
Source organism: Streptomyces sp. NPDC127117 (assembly GCF_042677325.1). NCBI lineage: Bacteria > Bacillati > Actinomycetota > Actinomycetes > Kitasatosporales > Streptomycetaceae > Streptomyces > Streptomyces sp. NPDC127117. The sequence continues at coordinate 28,310 of NZ_JBHXTM010000014.1, read as the reverse complement.
TCATCGCGCTCGACGACGTCTCGTTCTCCCTGCGCGCCGGGGAGGCCCACGCGCTGGTGGGGGAGAACGGCGCCGGGAAATCCACCTTGATCAAGGTCCTCACCGGAGTGCACCGGCCGGACGGGGGCGAACTACGGCTGGGCGGACAACCCGTCCGGTTCGCCCGGCCGTTCGAGGCGCAGCAGGCCGGAATCTCCACGATCTACCAGGAGGTGAACCTCGTCCCGCTGATGAGCGTGGCGCGCAACATCTTCCTCGGCCGTGAGCCCAAGAACCGCATCGGCCTCATCGACTTCGCCCGGATGCACCGCGAGACCACCGAACTCCTCGACGGCTTCGGCATCCGCGTGGACCCCCGAAAGCCCCTGCACACACTCGGCATCGGCACCCAGCAGATGGTCGCCCTGGCCCGCGCCGTCTCGGTCGACGCCCAGGTCGTCATCATGGACGAACCCACCTCCTCGCTGGAGCCGCGCGAGGTCGAGACCCTCTTCCGGGTCATCGGCAGCCTGCGCGGCCAGGGCATCGCGGTCCTCTACGTGAGCCACCGCATGGACGAGCTCTACCGGATCTGCGACCGCGTCACCGTGCTCCGCGACGGCCGCCACATCCACACCGGTGACCTTGCCGGCCTCGACCGCATGCGGCTCGTCTCGATGATGCTCGGCCGCGACCTGTCCGAGGTCCGCCGTACCGGTCTCACCCGCTTCGACGGCGAAGGACACGACGCGGCACACGCGCAGGAACGCGCCCCGGCACTCACCGCGACCGGTCTCGACCGGCGTCACCAGCTCCACGGCATATCCCTGTCGTTGTACGGCGGAGAGGTGCTCGGCCTCGGCGGCCTCCTGGGCTCCGGCCGCAGCGAGACGGCGAAGGCCCTTGCCGGTGCGCTGAGCCTGGACTCCGGTGAACTCGCCGTCGGGGGACGGACATTGCGCAGACTGAGCTCGGCCGGTGCCATCCGCGCCGGGATCAGTCTGCTGCCCGAGGACCGCAAGGCCGAAGGCATCGTGCCCGGCCTCTCCGTGCGCGAGAACATCGTGCTGGCCGCCATGGACCGGCTCTCCCGCTTCGGTGTGGTCTCCCGCCGCAAGCAGGACCGCGTCGTCGACATCTTCATGCGGCGGCTGCGGATCAAGGCATCGAGCCCCGAGCAGCCGGTCGGCGAACTCTCCGGGGGCAACCAGCAGAAGGTCCTCCTCGCCCGCTGGCTCTGCCTGGAACCCAGAGTGCTGCTGCTGGACGAGCCGACCCGGGGCATCGACGTCGGCGCCAAGGCCGAGGTCCAGAGCCTCATCGACGACCTCGCCCGAGAGGGCATCGCCATCCTGCTCATCTCCTCCGACATCGAGGAACTCATCGAGGGCGCCGACCGCATCGTCGTCCTGCGCGGCGGCTCGGTGGCGGGCGAACTGGAGGGCGACGCGGTGACCGAGAGCCATCTGCTCGAAGTGCTCGCCGACCACTCACCGGCCCCCACCGGACGGGCCCCGGCCGCCCAGGAGGACCCCCGATGACCGCCCAGGCCGCCCTCCCCGCACCCACCGGCCCCCTGGCCCGGCTGCGCGACCCCGCCTGGTACCAGGAGTACGGGGTGTACGTCGCCGTGGCAGCGGTGCTGGCCTTCAACGCCCTGTTCACCGAGCACTTCATGACCGCCGACAATCTGCGCACCCAGCTCGTCCAGGTCGCCCCCGTCGTCATCGTCGCCCTGGGCATGGCTCTGGTCATCGGCACCGAGGGCATCGATCTGTCCGTGGGCTCGACGATGGCGCTCGCCACCGCACTTCTCCCGCTCTACCTCGGATACGGGCTGGTGCCCGCACTCCTCGTCGCGCTGCTCGCCGGCGCGGTCGTGGGGGCGGTCAACGGAACCCTGGTCTCGATCGTCGGGCTCCAGCCGATCGTCGCGACCCTCGCCCTGTTCGTCGGCGGACGCGGCCTCGCCCTCGTCATGGCCGACGGACAGCTCAAGCAGATCGTCAACCCGGACCTGCTCGCCCTCGGCACCGGCTCCTACCTCGGCATCCCGACGGTCGTACTGATCGCCGCGATCCTCGCCGCGGCCGTCGCCCTCCTCGTCCGGCGCACCACCTTCGGCCGCCGGATCGTCGCCGTCGGCGGCAACCGTTCCGCCGCCGCCCTCGCCGGACTGCCGGTACGGCGCGTGCTCATCGGCGTGTACGTGCTCTGCGGCGTACTGGCCGCCCTGGCCGGCATCCTCGCCACCGCCAGACTCACCGCCAGCGACCCCTCCTCGCTCGGCACCCTCATGGAACTCTCCGCCATCACGGCGGTCGTGGTCGGCGGCACACCCCTCGACGGCGGTTCCGTCCGAGTGCTCGGCACCGTCGCGGGCGCCCTGCTGATGCAACTGCTGCGCGCGACGCTCGTCAAGCACGACCTGCCCGACTCCACCGCACAGATCGCCCAGGCGGCCATCATCATCGCCGCCGTCTACGTCGCCCGGGAGCGTCGGTCCCGATGAACGAAACCACACCCGTGGCGGTGGCCCAGGTCCCGCCGCCCCGCAAACGCCCCGCAGCGGACGGAGACGGCGCACCCCGGCGAGGAGGCGGAGCCCGGCCGGCGCCCGCACGGCGGCTCGTCGAACTCCTCCGGAGCCAGGGCGTCCTGGCCGTCCTGCTGGCCGTCGTGATCACCGCGTCGTTCGTCTACCCGACGTTCGCCACCCTGGACAACGCCCGCGGTGTGACCGTGCAGGCGTCGTTCCTCGCCGTGGTCGCCCTCGGCATGACCCTGGTCATCATCAGCGGCGGGATCGACCTGTCAGTAGGCTCCGTTTTCGCCCTCGGCGGTGTGCTCGCCGCCTGGGCCTCGCAATGGGGCATCCTGCCGGCGCTGCTCGTACCGCTGCTGGTCGGTGGTGCGATCGGTCTGCTCAACGGGTTCCTGATCGCCCGTGCCGCAATGGCCCCCTTCATCGTCACCCTCGCGACCCTGCTCGCGGCACGCGGTCTGCTGCTCGCCGTTACCGACGAGGGCGCCACCACCTACCTGGTCCCCAAGGGTTCCGCCTTCGCCGAGCTCGGACAGGGCAGCGTATGGGGGTTCGGCCATCCGGTCCTGATCGCGCTGGTGCTGTTCGGCGCCGGCGGACTGCTGCTGCAGCGCACCTCGTTCGGGCAGACCCTCTTCGCCGTCGGCGGCAGCGGCGACGCGGCCACCCTGATGGGCCTGCCCGTCGCCCGTACGAAACTCCTCGTATACACGCTCAGCGGGCTGCTCGCCGGACTCGCCGGTGCACTGAACGCGGCCAGGCTCTCCTCCGGCGTCACCATCGTCGGCGTGGGCATGGAACTCGACGCGATCTCCGCCGTCGTCATCGGCGGCACCCTCCTCGTCGGGGGCGCCGGATCGGTCAGCGGCACCCTCTGGGGCGTCCTGCTGCTGGCCGTCATCCAGAACCTCATCAACCAGATCGGCTCGCTGAACTCCTCCTACCAGTCAGTGGTCAGCGGCGGGTTCCTTATCGTTGTCGTCGTGGCCCAGCGCTATCTGGCGCGCGGCCGCAGAGCCGGCTGAGCCGAGCCGACCCACCGCGCCCGAGTGCGCATCGAGCAGAGTCAGGGAGTGCCGTGGGCGTCAGCCTCAAGGACGTTGCGCAACGGGCGGGCGTGTCCATCAAGACCGTGTCGAACGTGGTGAACAACTATCAGCACGTCACACCGCAGATGCGCGCCAAGGTGCAGCAGGCCATCGACGAACTCGGCTACCGGCCGAACCTCACCGCACGCCATCTGCGCAAGGGCCGCACCGGCATCATCGCCCTCGCCGTGCCCGAGTTCGGCAACCCGTACTTCGCGGAGCTCGCGGGCGCGGTCGTCGACGCGGCCGCCCGGCACGACTACACCGTCCTGGTCGACCACACCGGCGGCCTCCGCGAGAAGGAACTCCTGGTCAGCCAGGGCTTCCGGTCCCATGTGATCGACGGACTCATCCTCAGCCCGATCCATCTGGAGACCGAGGACCTGATGGCGCGCACCGAGACCGCGCCGCTCGTCCTGCTCGGCGAGCGGGAGTACGAAGCCCCCTACGACCACATCGCCATCGACAACGTGGCCGCCTCCCGTGACGCCGTACGCCATCTCATCGACCGCGGTCACCGGCGGATCGCCTTCCTCGGCTCCCGCACCGGACGCGAACGCCAGCCCGCCCATCTGCGGCTGCGCGGCTGGCGCGAGGAAATCGCCACGTCCGGCATCGAGCCCGACGAGTCGCTGATCGTGGTCACCGACGGCTACGGACGCGAGGACGGAGCGAGGGCCATGGCCGCTCTCCTGGACCGGGGAGAGCGGCCCGACGCGGTGTTCGCGTACAACGACCTCATCGCCATCGGCGCCATGCGCACCCTCACCTCGCGCGGGCTCCGCATCCCCGAGGACGTCGCCGTGGTCGGCTTCGACAACATCGAGGAGAGCGTGTACGGGGCGACCACGCTCACCACGGTCGCCCCGGACAAGGAGGCCATCGCACGGCTCGCCGTCGACAGCCTCGTCGAACGGCTTTCCGGCAGCCCGGTGCCCGAACCCCGACGGCCCCGGCCCGGCTACCGGCTCGTCGTCCGCGAATCCACCGGCCCCGACCGAGGTACGGACCCGCCTAGTTGAGGTACGGACCCGGCGCGCCGATCCTGCCGGGTGCCGCGTTCCTCCCGCCCAGGTCGAGGACGTAGACGCGCAGATTGCCCTTGCCGGGGGCGCCGACCGAGAGCTTGCCGTCCGACACGACCCGGGTGTCCCCGGAGACTGCGTCCTTGTAGGTGCCGTTGGGGATCCCGGTGTAGTCGGCGGCGCCGGTGACGGTCACCAGCGCGAAGCTGTCGGTCCCGCTCGCGGCGTCGGTGTAGCGGCGCTTGTACGCCATCGAGCCGGTGACGCCCTCGGTGGAGTACTGGCCCATCTGGAGCGCCGGCACGGCCCGCCGGATCTCGTTGAGCCGTTGCAGATGCTTCACCAGTGGCTCGGCGAGCGTGCGGGCGACCTCACCGGTGGCCGAGGAGACCTTGCCGAAGTCGGACGCCTCGACCGTGCCGGCGAGATGGTCGCCGTAGTAGGCGCGGCCGGTGGTCGCCAGCGGGCAGCCGGGCCCGCAGTCGATCTTCCTGCCCGCCCGGAACTCGATCTCGGAGCCGTAGTACAGCGTCGGGATGCCGCGGAAGGTCCACATCAGCGACATGTTCTCGGCCCACGCGTCGGTCCCGCCCGCGTAGCGCTCACCGCTCTTGTTGGGCCCGTAGTCGTGACTGTCGACGTACACCACGTTGTAGGTGGCGTCGTTGTAACTGTCGTCGGAGTCCTTGCCGTTGTGGAAGGCGTTGCCGGCGTCACCGAAGTTCATGTGCATCCGCATGTCGATGACGTTCATGCCGGAGAACCGGCTGTGGTCCGGTGTGTGGTACGTGTTCCCGTCCAGGAAGGCGTTGGTGGAGACCGGCTGGGAACCGGTGCCCAGCTGCTCCTCGTAGTCGTACATCTCCAGCGCGGCCGCGGCGTCGTCGGCGGCGTACTCCTTGCGTTCCTTCCAGGTGAAGAACTGCGCGGAGTGATTGACCGAGCCGCGGTTCCACTTGTCGTTCACGAAGGCTCCGACCTCACCGAAGACGAAGAAGTTCTTCGCCGCCGCGGCGCCGAACCGCGAGGTGACACGTTCCTGGATGGCCGGCAGGAAGCGGCGGTTCCAGGTGGTGCGCGGAATGTGGACGGCGGTGTCGATCCGGAAGCCGTCGACGCCCATGTCGATGTACTTGTCGTAGGCGCCGATCAGGTAGTTCTGCACGGGCGCGCTCTCGGTGTTGAAGTCGGCCAGGTCCTCGTGCAGCCAGCAGCTGCGGGAGTCCTCGCCCTCCCAGTTCCCGAGCCAGCAGTTGTGGTAGTACGCCTTGGGGAACATACCCGAAGTCGGGCTGGGCCACTGGCAGTTGTACAGCCTGTAGCCCTCGGGCGAGGTCTTCCCGGTGGGCTTGCCCCAGTCCAGACAGGTGTTGCCGGACGGCTCGGCGGTGGACCAGAGATCGCCGTTGTAGTACGACTTCCCGGACTTGGGCTCGATGCTGACACCGTCGTACTCGAAGCCCTCGTTCTTCTCGTCGTAGTACCAGCTCCACTGGTCGTCCCGGACCCCGTACACCGTCGGTGTGAACAGGCCCTTGGCGCCCCAGCGCGAGGAGTGGTTGTAGACGACGTCCTGGTAGATCTTCATGCCCTTGGCGTGGGCCGCGTTGATCAGGTCCTGGTACGAGGCACCCGTGGACTCCAGCCGGCCGTCGACCTTGTAGAAGTCGTAGCCGTGATAGCCGTGGTAGTCGTAATCGGACCGGTTCAGCACGACCGGAGTGATCCAGATGGCGGAGAAGCCCAGGCCCTTGATGTAGTCGAGCTTGTTCACCAGGCCCTTGAAGTCGCCGCGGAACATGGGGTCGTCATTGGCCGCGTTGCCGGACTTGACGTGCTGGCTGCCGCCCCGGTTGTTGGAGCTGTCGCCGTCCTCGAACCGGGCGGTGAGCACGAAGTAGATCGGATCCTTGCGCGGGTCGGTGCCCAGTGGTTTCCCGGCGGCCGGGGTGGCGGGCATCTCCCCGGTGGTGGCGGTGGCGGCGGCCGACGCCGTGGACACGTTGCCTGCCGCGTCCACGGCCTTCACCGTGTAGCTGTAGGCGGTCCGCTCCTCCAGGTTCGCGTCGGAGAGGACCGTGGAGGAGACGTCGGTGACCACCGTGCCCTTGGTGCCGCCGGTCCGGGTCACCTGGTACCCGGTGACCCCGCGGTCGTCGGTGGACTGCTCCCAGGCCAGCACGATCGACACCCCGTCGGCGTCGGCCTTCACCTTCGCCGGTGCGGTCGGCGCCCGGGTGTCGGCCGGTTCGGCGGCGCAGGGGTCATCGGCGCCGGAGGTGACGACCTTGTCGTCGACCGTGGAAACACCGGCCCGGATCGTGTAGTCGCTGCCGTTGTTGTTGTCCCAGACCCCGTTTCCGTTGTTGAACGCGGCCCGCAGGGAGGTGGCGCCGCCGAGGTCGACGGACCACTTCATCCAACCCGTGCACGCCGCCATCATGCCCACGCCCGGCACGGCGGTCCACGATCCGCCGGCCGGCTGGTAGTGGATGTTGACGGTGGACCAGCCGACGGTGGTCGTCGAGTAGTAGACCGAAGCGGTGTTGGTTCTGGTGTCGGTGGGGGAGGGCGAAGGGCCGGGGCCGCTGCCGGCGCACGGGTCGCTGTGGGCCACGACCCCGTCCTTGACGGTGATGTCGCCGGTGCCCAGCGCGTAGTTCTTCCCGGCGTTGCTGTCCCAGGTCCCCGAGCCGTTGTTGAAGGTCGCGGCCAGCCCGGACGCACTGCCCAGGCTCACGGTCTTCTTCACCCAGTCGGTGCAGGCGGCCTCCATCCGTACTCCGGGCACGGTCGTCCATGAACCGCCGTCGGGCGCGTAATGCAGGTCGTACGCCGACCAGTTCCTGGTCTTCGTGTAGTAGAAGACCGTCGCGGTGTTCTCCGCAGCCGCGGCGGGGGAGGGGGACGGAGCGGTGGTCTCCGGTACGGCGGTGAGGAGTCCCAGAAGCCCGGCGGCCGCCAGGGCTGCCACCGACGGGCGTCTCAGCACGGAGCGTGCGGTGCGTCTCATTCGTGTCTCCAGGGGAGGGCCACGGCCGACAGACCGCGGCAGCCGACAGCGCAGGCGATCGACGACCACCTGCGAGGTCCCGCCGGAGAACCCGGACGCGCCTCGGGGTTCGGGCGAGCAGTTCATTCCGACCGCTCCGGAAAGCAATATCTGCCGGAATTTTGCTGCAATCTTTTGCAATGAGGAAGTTACCTGGGCATGACAGGCACGTAAAGGGGTGCGGCACAGGCACGTAAAGGGGTGCGGCGCGGGCGGCGTTACGCGTGTGGGTGGTGGTGCGGATGCGCGGGAATGGCGGAATCCGCCCCGGGGTTGGGACGTTCATGACCTTTTCCGTCGACGTGACCGTCCGGGGCTATGAGCTCGACACCCAGGGACACCTGAACCAGGCCGTCTATCTCCAGTACGCCGAGCACGCCCGCTGGGAACTCCTGCGCGCCGCCGGTCTGCCGCAGGACAAACTGCTGGCCAGTGGCGTCGGGCCGGTCGCGCTGGAGGTGACGGTGAAGTTCCTGCGGGAGCTCCGGGGCGGCGACCGGGTGCGGGTGACCTGCCGGTTCGTGTACGGCGAGGGGAAGACGTTCACGATCGCGCAGCAGATCCTCAGGGAGGACGGCACCGTCGCGGCGGAGGTCACGGGCGTGGCGGGCATGCTCGACCTGTCGGCCCGCAGGCTGATCGCCGACCCGGCCGGACATCTCGCGGCGCTCGCCGACAATCCGGAGCTGCTCAAGGGGTGACGGGCGGCGGCCGCGACTGCGGCCGGTCCTGTCCGGTGCGTGTGGAACTTCGATGAGTCTCGTATTATGGAGGATCCGAGCAACCCCAGGAACTGGAGCCGACGTGACCCCCGCCAGCGCCCCTGCCGCGAGCACCGCCGAGGCGGGCGGCCGCGTCCTCGACCACCCCGCGCTGGACGAGATCCGCATCGAAGGGGTGCTTCACGCACTCTCCGACCCGATGCGGCTGCGCATCGTCCGTGAGCTGGCCGCCGCCGAAGGCGAACTCACCTGCTCCCGCTTCGAACTGCCGGTCTCCAAATCCACCTCCACGCACCACTTCCGGGTGCTGCGCGAGAGCGGGATCATCCAGCAGATCTACCGGGGCACGGCCAAGATGAACGGGCTGCGGCGGGACGACCTGGAGGCGCTGTTCCCCGGGCTCCTCGACAGCGTCCTCGGCGCGGCGAACCGGCAGGTCCGGCGCGTCGGCGAGGACCGGTAGCCTCACCCCTCGTCGTGGCCGCCACCCCGGGCGGCGCTCAGCAGCCCCGCCCAGTCCGGGATCTTCACCCGCTCCCGGCCCAGCGACCGGCCGAGCGCCGCCTCCGCCCGCTCGATGGACAGCCAGCCGTCCCATTCCACCGGACGCAGCCCGTACGCCCGCAGCGCGGCCACCGGGTCGGATGCCGACCGGTGCCCGGCGAGCAGCGGGGCGTCGTCGAGCAGCGAAGCCACTGTCTCCTTCGCGCACGACCGGTTCGAGCCGATCACCCCGGTCGGCCCCCGCTTGATCCACCCGGCCACGTACTCCCCGGGCGACGGCACCCCGTCCCGCAGCACCCGCCCCGCCGAGTGCGGCACCGTCCCGCGCACCGGGTCGAAGGGCAGACCGGGCAGCGGGATCCCCCGGTAGCCGACCGCCCGCAGCACGAGCTGGGCGCCGATGTCCTCGTACCTGCCGGCGTCCCGCACACCCCCGCTGCCGTCCGGCACGGTCCGGGCGAACCGCACCCCGGCCACCCGGCCGTCCCGTTCCAGCAGTTCCACGGGGCGCAGGAAGAACCGCAGGTGGATGGTGCGCACCGGATGCCCGCCGGGGTCCGCGCCCCCGCTGCCGGCCGCGGCCCATCCGCGCAGGACCTCGACATTGCGCCGCGCCGCCGCCGTCGGGAGCGGCGCGTTCGGCGGTGAGGACAGCGCGGGGCCCCGCTGGGCGGACGGATCGGCGTACGCCGGGTCGAGGGCGAGCTCCGCCTCGTCCACCATGACCCGGGCCCGCGGCAGACCGCCCAGCTCGCGCAGTTCCTTGGTGGTGAACCTGGCCTGTGACGGTCCGCGTCTGCCCGTCATGTGGATCTCGCGCACCAGGCTGCCGCTCAGTGTGCCGAGCGCACCGTGCGGCACATCGGTGGGGCGCAGCTCCTGGGCGCTCCGTGCGAGGATCCGCGCCACGTCCACCGCCACGTTGCCGACCCCGATCACCACGACCGAACGGGCCCGCAGCGCGAAGCCGCCGGCCGCCGCGTCGGGATGCGCGCTGTACCAGGAGACGAACTCGGTGGCGGAGAAGCTGCCGGGCAGCTCCTCGCCGGGGATGGCGAGCGGCCGGTCGGTCGCGGCTCCGACGCAGTAGACCACCGCGTCGTAGAGCTCGCCGAGCCGTGCGGGCGGAATCCCGTCGCCACCCACCTCGACGTTCCCGAGGAAGGTGATCCGTTCGTGTTCCAGCACGGTCCGCAGACTGTTCTGCAGGGACTTGATCTTCTCGTGGTCCGGGGCGACGCCGTAACGAACCAGGCCGTACGGGCAGGGGAGCCGGTCCAGCACATGGACCCGGACATCGGGCACCCGGTCCTGCGCGACCAGGGCCTGGGCGGTGTAGACACCGCTGGGACCGGAGCCGATGACGGCGACACGGAGCACGGCGCACCCCTTCCCGGAGGATGCCTCCAGCATGGCACCGGCGGGCGGAGCGGGGGAGAGGCGCGCCGTGCGCCGCCGTCAGGACGACATGGTGCGCATCCGGTTGATCTCCACCGTCTGCTGCGCGACGACGTCCCCGGCCATCTCCTCGATCTGCACGTTGTTCCCCTCCGCGAGCACCTCCGTCGCCATGGTGATCGCCCCCTGGTGGTGGGTGATCATCAATTTCAGGAAGAGCTTGTCGAAGGCCGCGTCGTCCGCCTCGCGCAACTGCTTCAGCTGTGCCTCGGTCGCCATCCCGGGCATCGCCGAGTGGTCGTGTGCGGTTCGGCGCTTCGCTCCGCCGTTGTGTGTGAGCCACCCCTCCATGGCGCCGATCTCCGGCTTCTGGCTTGCGGTGATGCGCTCGGCGAGCCGTTTGACCGGGGAGGAGCCGGAACGCGACGGCACGAGCCCGGTCAACTCCAGTGCCTGGGCGTGGTGTTGGATCATCATCTGCGCATAGCGGTAGTCGGCGGAGTTGGGGGTGTCGTCCCCGGCGGCCTTCGCGGCCTCCTCGGCGGAGAGGGTCCGTGCGGGCTCGCCCGGCTTTCCGGGAGCCACCACCGAAGGCCCCCCGCCCGGCTGGGCCTTCGTACGGCTTCCACCGTCCCCCGCATCGCACGAGGCGAGGGCGAGAACGGCCGAGACGGCCATCGCGACGAGAAGGGATCTGCGTACACACATGGTCTGACGGCGGATCAACAAGTGGACCTCCATGGCCATATGGGTTGGCTGCCGACCGTCCTAACACGCTTTTGCACGGCAGCGATCAGAAACTTTCGTTACGTCTCTGTTGCCATCTGTTGGGATCACCATGACAGGGACGATACTGCCGAGGTCCGTGAACCGTTCAACTACGTTCGGATGCATGGGAGGACGCAGTGATTTCGTTGCACACGAGCCCGGTGCGGCGCAGACGCCTGGGCGTGGCGACGGCAGCCGCCGGCCTGCTGGCCACGTTGCTGATGGCCGGACCCGCGGCCGCGACGCCCGACCCCGGTGACCGGGGAGCGGCCCGGACGGGAGTCTCCGCCGCGCAGGAGGCCGAAGCCGCGGCCGCCATCAGGAGCGGCGAGATACCCGGCGTGGACGAGATCGTCCACAGCTCCAACATCACTCATCTGGCCAACGTTCCGAAGGACGCGCTCAAGGGCCTCAACACGGACCTGGCCTTCCAGGGCAAGTACGCCTTCGCCGGAAACTACGACGGCTTCCGGATCTTCGACATCAGCAACCCCAGGTCCCCGAGAACGGTCTCGCAGGTCCTGTGCCCCGGCTCGCAGAACGACATCTCGGTCTCGGGAGATCTGCTCTTCCTGTCCACCGACTCCTCGCGCAGCGACAACTCCTGCACCAGCACCACCCAGCCCGCCACGGAGAAGTCCTCCTGGGAGGGCATGAAGGTCTTCGACATCAGCGACAAGCGCAACCCGAAGTACGTCGCCGCCGTCGAGACCGCGTGCGGATCGCACACCCACACACTGGTCCCCGAGCGCAAGAACGTGTACGTGTACGTCTCCTCGTACTCGCCGAGCGCGACGTTCCCCGACTGTCAGCCGCCGCACGACGGGATCTCCGTCATCAAGGTGCCGCGCAACGCGCCCGAGAAGGCCGCGGTCGTGAACTTCCCGGTGCTCTTCCCGGACGGCGGCAATCCCGGTGCTCCGGACAACCCGGGCGTCTCCAGGACCACCGGCTGCCACGACATCACCGTGCTGCCCTCGAAGGACCTGGCCGCCGGTGCCTGCATGGGCGACGGTCTGCTGTTCTCCATCAAGGACCCGGAGAACCCGAAGATCATCGACCGGGTGCAGGACAACGTGAACTTCGCGTTCTGGCACTCGGCGACGTTCAACCAGACCACGGACAAGGTCGTCTTCACCGATGAGCTCGGCGGCGGTGGCGCGGCCACCTGCAACGAGGAGATCGGTCCGAAGCGCGGCGCCAACGGCATCTACGACATCGTCGGCAGGGGCGACCACCGCAAGCTGGTCTTCCGCAGCTACTTCAAGATCGACCGCCCGCAGGCCGACACCGAGGTCTGTGTCGCCCACAACGGCTCGATCATCCCGGTCAAGGGCCGCGACCTGATGGTCCAGGCCTGGTACCAGGGCGGAGTGTCGGTGTGGGACTTCACCGACTCGTCGAAGCCGAAGGAGATCGGCTACTTCGAGCGCGGCCCGGTCACCACCGACACCGTCACCACGGCCGGCCCCTGGTCGGCGTACTACTACAACGGCTACATCTACTCCAACGACATCGCCAAGGGCTTCGACGTCCTGAAGCTCGACGACCGGCGCACCGACCCGGCCGAGCGGGTACGGCTGGACGAGCTCAATGTCCAGACCCAGCCGGATTACTTCGGCCGCTGACCGGCGGAACCTCCGGCCGGCCGGAACCTCCGCCCGGCCGGATCCACCATGAACGCAAGGCGTCCCGCAGGGCGGATCCCCAGCCCTGCGGGACGTACGCGAGCCCGGCAGGGCAGGGTTTTGCGCGTCAGGCGGCGGACCTGGCGCCGCCGCTCGTCGCCGCGGCCCACTCCACCAGCAGACGCTGGTACTGCTCCTCGTCCTCCGGGGACAGGCAGCCGCCCGAGCGCTGCCACAGGTCACGGATCTCTTTGTTCACCACGGCGGCGGTGCGCGTGGAATCGGAGGAGCACGGTGAACGGGACATACATACAGGCTAAGGCCCCGATGTGACAATCAGACCCATTGGGCGTCAGGGACATCTCTCACATGTCTGTCAGGCAACGCCCGGCACCAGTCCGAGCGTCCGCAGTCCGTCCGGCCGCTCCGACACCGGCAGATGGCGGACGAACCGCACGTCACAGCCCAGTGCGGCGGCCCCGCCGTCCGCGTCCCGGTCGTCGCCGACCATCACCACATCCGTCGGATCCAGCCCCAGACCTGTGCAGGCCGTGTGAAATATCCGTGCATCCGGCTTCTGGACGCCGTGCTCGTAGGACAGCACATAGTCATCGATCAGGGGGTCCAGGCCGTGCGCCCGGAAGACCGGCCGCAGATCCCAGCCGATGTTGCTGACCACACCGATCCGGAGGCCGCTGTCACGCAGCGCGCCGAGCACCTCCGCCGCGTCCGGGTACGGCTGCCAGGCGGCCGGTGTGCGATGCCGCTCGTACAGCGCGTCGTACAGCCCGGGATCCGGCAGCGCCACCTGCCGGGCCAGCCCCGTGTACGCCTCCCGGTGCAGTTCCGCGCTCTCGTCACGGGTGGCCCACGCGGCGGAGAGCCGGGCGGGGACATGCCGGGGGAGCGGGCCGCCCGGCAGAGCCCCGGCGGCCTCCAGCTCGTCCGCGTACCGCTCGAAGTCGGCCCCGCCCACCGTCACCCCCCGCTCGGCGAGGACCGCGCGCAGCCAGGACCGGACGGACTCGATGCGGAAGAGAGTCCCGGAGAAGTCGAAGAGCACACCCTTGATCTGCATGGCTGCGATCCTCCCCGGCCCGGGGCGGTGCGACAAGGCCGGCCGCCCCTGGCCGGGGGACGGCCGGACGCGGCCGGCTCAGGAAGGACCGGGCGCGCGCAGCCCGCCGCGCCGCTCGTACCGGGTGAATCCGGCGATCGCGAAGCCGACCAGGGCCGCCCCCAGCAGCCAGCCGCCCAGTACGTCGCTCAGCCAGTGCACACCCAGGTAGAGGCGGGTCACACCCACCCCGACGACCGAGACGCACGCCACCACCAGCGCAGCCCGCCACGACCGGGGCCCGGCCCCGTGCCGGCGCAGCAGCCAGAGCAGCAGGCCGCAGGTCACCGTCGCCGTCATCGCGTGACCGGACGGGAACGCCGCGTAATGGGCGGAGTCCACCGGGTCGGGCCACTGCGGCCGTTCCCGGCCCACCGCGGACTTCAGCCCCTGCTGCACCACGGTGCCCAGCGCGCTCGTCGCCGCCACCCACACCGCCAGCAGCCGCTCCCCGCGCCACCACAGCGCCACCACCGCCACCATGATCAGGGCGCGCATGGTCCAGGGATCCCAGGCCCAGTCGGTCAGGATCCGGTTGGCGTGGACCGGACCGGGTTCGGTCACCGCCCTGCGGTGCAGGGCATCCGCGACGGTGCGGTCCAGCGTCATCAGCGGTGACCAGCGCACGGCGACGAGGATCAGCACGACCAGCGCGAGGAGCGCGCAGAGGGCACCCGCTCCGAAGGGGGTGACACGGGGACGCGTACGGACCGGCGGGGGGAGCTGCGTGGACGGCATGGGGCGATCTTCGCGGAAGTCCGGTGGCCCTGGCTATCGCAGCGCGCTGAGCCCCGGAATGAAGGCCACCAGAAGCGGCACCACCGGCACCATCGCGGCCGCCGCGGTCAGCCGGAGCCGACGGCCCGCGGTGAGCCGGTCCGCCGGGGTCAGCAGCCGGTTCACCCGAAGCGGCAGCTGCGCGTCCGGCGCCGGGCAGGGTCCGAACACGCCCCGGTCCTCGTTGAGTTCCACCAGGGCCAGGGCGATCGTCAGCCGTCCGAAACGCTTCGACGCCACATCGTCCGCGGCCAGTTCGACCAGCCGGTGCATCTCGTCGCGGAACGCCGCGAACACCGGCACCTGCGGAAAGCCGGTCGCCAGGGCGTCGGAACAGTGCAACAGCCAGTCGTGCCGCGCGTTCGCGTGCCCCTGCTCATGGGCCAGGACCGCATCGAGCTGACGGCCTTTCAGGCGCCTGAGCGCCGTGGTGGTGATGACCAGTTGAGGCGCGGCGCCCGGCAGCCACCAGGCATCCGGGCGCTCTCCCTCCAGCACGACGAGACGGCCGCTGCCGGGCTTCTCGCCGGGCAGCAGCGGGGCCCGTACCAGCAGTTCGGCGCGCCGCTGCCTGCGACGCATCTGGGCCCGGTGGACCTCCCGGGTCAGCATCACCGCCGACCACACCCCGCCGAACGCCAGCAGCACGGCCATGGCGGCGGACCACCGGCCGTGCCCGCCCAGCGCGTACGCCTCCACCACCGCATGCGGCGCCGGGGCGAACACATGCCCGCGCACCGCCTGCCAGGCGGCGGCCGCGCTGAACGTCATGGAGAGCGCGAAGGAGAGCAGCACCCCGGCCACCACGCACTGCCACACCCACAGCGCCACGACGGGCTCGCGCTCCGGCCACCGGGCCCTGGCCATCAGCCGCGGGGTCAGGACGGCGGCCAGTGCACCGAGCAGCAGCAGTGCGAGGGAGACCAACATGACATCAGCCTATGAGGGGCGCGGCACCCACGGGTATGGCTGTGCACGGCAAGTGACGCAGACCACGGTTTGACCGGCCGGCTCACAGGGCGAGCAGCATCGCGAACATGGCCATCCCCATCGTCAGCCGACAGGCGAGCGCCAGCTCGGGGCGCGTACCCCAGGTGGGGCCGGCAAGGCCGTCACCACCGCCCGCCGGGGCGGGAGCGGCGGCCACCGGTATCAACCGGGCCCCCGACCGCAGCACGTACACCGCGTAGTAGGCCAGGAGCAGTCCGGTCAGCAGGGGGACGCCCCCGGCCGTCGCCGCGACCCCGTGACCCAGGTGCCCGCCGTGCCCCGCCCCGCCACCCGGTGCCATCGTCAGGGCCATGTAGACCATCGCCGAGGACCCGACCAGATGGTGCAGATGGTGACTGCCGCGCCGGGAGAACCACAGCGCGCGCAACGAGGCCACCCCGAACAGAGCCGCGTACACCGCCCATCCCCAGGCGGGGGGTGTCACCACGGCCGCCGGCACCGCCATGGCGGCCATGCCGAAGCCCATCAGCGCCTCCGCACGTGCCGTCCTGCGCCCCTCCCCGGTCTCGCTGCGGGTGCGCAGCAGACAGTACGCACCCGTCATCGCGCACAACGCCATCAGCAGCCAGCCCGACATCGCCGATCCGTGCACAGCGCACCTCCCCCTCGCCGCACCACGCAGTCCCCTTGGTGGATGCCCGGGGGAGGACCGTCGTACGCGGCGCACTGAAGTACAAGGGGAGCGCGCGGAGGGAGTGTTCCCGCCGCGCGCTGTGCTTCCGCGTCCCTGTCAGCCGAGCGTCAGGGACTTGAACGCGCGTGCCTGCTCGGTGATGGCACGCTCCGTGGGCAGCCGTTCCATGGACGAGGCGCCGAAGAAGCCGGCGATCCCGGAGGTGTGCTCCAGGACGTAGCGGGCGTCCTCCGGCTCGGCGATCGGGCCGCCGTGACAGAGCACGATGATGTCGGGATTGACGCGCTTCGCGGCGTCGTGCATCTCCTGCACGGCGGTGGCGGCCTGATCGAGGGTGAGCGCGGTCGAGGCACCGATGGAGCCCTTGGTGGTCAGCCCGACGTGCGGTACGAGGACATCGGCACCCGCCCGCGCCATTTCGGCGGCCTGCTCGGGGTCGAACACATAGGGCGCGGTGAGCAGATCGCGCTCATGGGCCTGGCGGATCATGTCGATCTCCAGACCGAAGCCCATGCCGGTCTCTTCGAGGTTCTCGCGGAACCTGCCGTCGTACAGCCCGACGGTGGGGAAGTTCTGTACGCCGGTGAAGCCGATGGCCTTCAGCTGGTCGAGGAAGTTGCCCATGATCCGGAACGGGTCGGTGCCGCACACCCCGGCGAGCACGGGGACGTCCCGCACCACGGGCAGCACCTCGCCCGCCATGTCGAGCACGATGGCGTTGGCGTCGCCGTACGGCAGCAGACCCGCCAGCGAGCCCCGGCCGGCCATCCGGTACCGGCCGGAGTTGTAGATGATCAGCAGATCGACGCCGCCGGCCTCCGCGCACTTGGCGGACAGGCCCGTGCCTGCGCCCGCGCCTATGACGGCCTTGCCTGCTGCGACCTGCTCGGTGAGGCGCGACAGGGCTTGATTGCGGTTCACGGATGGGACTCCTGTTTCCATTGGTGGGTTTCTCGCCGCTCGGGCGCGCGGACGCGAGGCTCAGACGTTCGGGTGGGAACGTTCCTGGGTGCTGATCAGCTGGTGCAGGTGGTCGGCGGCGGCGACGGCGAACGACGCGTCGTTGAGATGGGCGCCGATCTCGCGCAGATCGACGGCGCTGCCCCGCAGCGCGGTGCGCAGGGACGCCAGCCCGGCCGCGTCGGCCTCCGGATCGTGGAACGGCCCGCCCGGGGCGTCCACCGCGGAGACGCCGCCCAGCGGCCAGAGGACCGCTGTCGGGCCGTGCGCCGAGGCCAGCTTCCGCCCCATGGAGGCGCCGAGTTCGGCCATCTCCTCGGGCGTGGTGCGCATCAGGGTGACGGTCGGGTTGTGCTCCAGGAACTGGCGTCCGGCGAAGCGCTCCGGGACGGTCCCGGCGGCGCCGAAGTTGACCATGTCCAGTGCGCCGGGCGCCACCACCTGCGGCAGCCCCGCCCGGCCAGCAGCGGTGAGCCGGTCCGGGCCGGCGCTCAGCACGCCGCCGACCAGATCGTCCGCGAGTTCGGTGGTGGTCAGGTCGAGGACGCCGGCCAGGAACCCGCCCGCGGCCAGCTTCTCCAGCGCCCGGCCGCCCGCGCCGGTGGCGTGGAAGACCAGCACCTCGTAGCCCAGCTCGTCCAGCCGCTGCCGGGCGGCGTCCACCGCCTGGGTGGTGACGCCGAACATGCTGGCGCCGATCAGCGGACGCCCCTGGGGCGCAGGCTCGTTCAGCCGTCGCTCGTGGTGGATGGCCATGCCCGCCGCCGCGGCCACCGCGTTGCCCATGATCTGCGTCGACACGGAATTGATGCCCGCCACGTCGACCACGCTGTACATCATGGTGATGTCGCTGCTGCCCACGTACGGCGACACGTCGCCGCTGGCCATGGTGGACACCAGTACCTTCGGGACGCCGATGGGCAGCGCCTGCATGGCACGCGCGGCGATGAACGACCCTCCGCTCCCGGCCACCGCCAGCACCGCGTGCAGCTGCCCCTCGCGGTAGAGATCACCGACGATCTGCTCGACCCCGTCGGCCATGGCGGACACCGCCGCGCCGCGGTCCCCGTTGGCGCGCAGCGCCTCCAGACCGTGCCCGGCGCGCCGAGCGACGGCCGCCGCGTCGATGTCGCCCGTGACCGTGCCCACGGGCGACGGCATCACCCCGGCATCGACGAGAACCACGTCGCAGCCCGATTCGCGAAGCCGTGCCGAGAGCCACTCGTACTCCGGCCCTTTGGTGTCCAGTGTTCCGACGAGCACCACGGTCGCCATGTTTCTGCTCCTTTGCAACGGCGTTCACCCGATCATGTGCGAGCCACCGGAGGGTGGCAAAGACCACTTGAGGGCAATTGGCCTGCGGCGGGCGATGATGAGTGCATGGACCGGATTCCTCCCACCCGGCTGTCCCGGCTGCTGACCGGGTGGTCCAAGGACGGCACGGGCGCGATGCCGCAGCTGCTGGCCGAGGCGCTGCGCGAGCTGGCGCAGCGCGGAGACGTGGCACCGGGCACTGTGCTGCCCTCCCAGCGCGCCCTGGCGACAGCGCTGGGCGTCAGCCGTTCCACGGTGACGGCCGCGTACGGACTGCTGGAGGCCGAGGGGTGGCTGGAGAGCCGGCAGGGCAGCGGCTCCCGGCTGCGGGGCTCCGGCGCGGTGGGCGAGCCGGCGACCGAGGGCCGGCTGGCCAGCTTCGGGACCAGGGACGGCGGCATCGACCTGTCCAGCGGCGCGCTGGACGGCCTGCCCGCGGTCGCGGCGGCGGTCGGTGAGCTGTCCGCCGACGACCTCACCTCCGCGCTGGCCGGCGACGGATACCTCCCGTACGGGCTGCCCGAGCTCCGCGAGGGGATCGCCGAGTACCACCGGTCGGCGGGCCTGCCGACCTCCCCGGACCAGATCCTGGTGACCGCCGGATCCCAGCAGGCCGTCTGGCTCATCACCCAGGGCCTGGTCGAACCCGGTGACACGGTGATCGTGGAGGACCCGACCTACCGGGGCGCGCTCGAAGCGCTGCGCGGCCGCGGCGCCCGGCTCGTACCACTGCCCGCGGACGGGGCCCACGGCGCCCGCGCGCTGGCGCGGCTGGCCGGTCACGTCCGGCCCCGCCTCGTCTACCTCCAGCCGTCCGTCCACAACCCCACCGGACGCGGCATGGACGAGCCCACCCGCCTCGCCTGGGCCGCCGCCCTGGCCGAACAGGGCCTGTACGTGGTCGAGGACAACGCCTACGCCGAACTGTCCCTGCTCGACGACGCCGCGCCCCGCTCCCTCGCCGGCCTGCTGCCGCCCGCCGCCACGGCCACCGTGGGCACCCTGTCCAAGCTCTTCTGGGGCGGACTCAGGCTGGGCTGGATCCGGGCCTCCACCACCGTGATCCGGCGGCTGGCCGACATCAAGAAGTCCGTCGACCTTTCCTGCCCGGTGGTGGACCAGATGCTGGCCGTGAAGCTGCTGCGGCAACTGCCCGAAGCGCGGGCCCGCCGCCGCTCCCGGCTGCGCGAACGTCTGACGGAGACCGAACGGCTCCTGCGCGAGCAGCGGACCGGCTGGCGGTGGGAGCGCCCCGACGGCGGCTCCGCCCTCTGGGTGGAGATCCCGGGCGCCGACGCCGAGGCCACCGCCCAGCTGGCCCGCCGCGCGGGCGTACTGATCGTCCCGGGCCCGGCCTTCTCCGCCGTGGACGGCTTCCGCCACCATGTGCGGCTCCCGTTCGCCGATGACGACGGCAGCCTGGCGAAGGCCCTGCCCGTGCTCGTCGACTGCGCGGAACGAAGCCGCACCGCACACTGACGGCATCCAGGGCCGTCAGGGGCGGTAGCGCAGCGGATGGTCCGCGGGGACCTCCACCATGACGATCCGGTGCCCGTCCGGATCGCGGATCCACATCTCGACCAGCCCCCACGGCTCGCGCACCGGCTCCCGCAGCACCTCGACGCCGGCGGCCGACAACTCCTCGTACGCCGCCCGTACGTCCGCGACCTGCATCCACAGTTCGAGACCGGGCACCGGCGGCTCGGCGGCGCGCCCCGACACCTCCAGGAAGCCCCCGCCCAGGAAGTAGACCGTGCCCCGCTCGGGGCCGGTACCGAACTCCCGGTAGACGGGCAGCCCGAGGGATTGCCCGTAGAAGATCCGTGACCGCTCGGGATCCACCGGACGCAACAGGATCCGGCTGCTCAGCACATGAATCATGCGCCGACTCTAGATCCGCGGCACGCGCGTTACGCTGCTCCGGCACGGCCACAGCACAGAAACGGAGAGCCACCGCAATGGACATCGCCCCCGCCCAGGACCCGGGACAGCTGACCTTCCGCGACGCGGCCGACGCCGATGTACCGGCCCTGGTGGCGCTCATCGAGTCGGCGTACCGCGGGGACTCCAGCCGGACCGGCTGGACCACCGAGGCGGACATCCTCCAGGGCCGGCGGACGGACCCGGACGGTGTGCGAAAGGTCCTCGAAGGGCCCGGCAGCCGACTGCTCGTGGTGGAGCGCGACGGCGAGCTCGTCGCCTGCTGCCAGCTCGAACACCGCGGCGAGGCCGCCTACTTCGGAATGTTCGCGGTCCGCCCCGGACTCCAGGGCGCCGGACTCGGCAAGGTGATCATCGCCGAGGCCGAGCGCACCGTCCGGGAGAGCTGGGGCGTGCGCGAGATGCACATGACCGTGATCTCGGTGCGCGAGGAACTGATCGCCTGGTACGAGCGGCGCGGCTACCGCCGTACGGGAGAGCTCAGCCCGTTCCCGTACGGCGACGAGCGCTTCGGCATTCCGCAGCGTGACGACCTCGTCTTCGAGCTGCTGGTCAAGGACCTCGTCTGACCGGGCCCGCGATCAGGCGGTGAAGCGGCCTGCGCGGCGGATCTCCGGGTAGTCGGTGGTCGCGCCGTCCAGCCGCAGGGCGCGTGCCAGCCGCAGATGGTCCTGGGTGTTCACCACCCAGCCGATGACCTTCAGCCCCTCGGCGTGCGCCTGCTCGGCCACCTCCAGGGTGAGCCGGCGGATGTTCAGCGCCAGCGTCGCCGCCCCCACCGCCTTCCCCCGGTCCACCACGTCGCCCTGCCAGCGGCTCGCGATGAGCACGGTCCGTACGCCCGGCACCAGCCGGGCGATCTCGGCCACCGCCTCGTCATGGAACGAGGACACCTCGACCCGGTCGACGAGATCGCGCCGCAGCATCACCTCGGCCAGCGCGCGGGCCGCGGCCGCGTCCTTGATCTCGGCCTGCACGGGGGACCGTACGGCGTCGAGCACCTCCTCGAAGACCGGCACCCGCTCGCCCAGCCCGGCATCGAGTTCCCGCAGCTCGGACAGGGTCTTCCCATTGATCGGCCCCTTGCCGTCCGTCGTGCGGTCCACATCGGCGTCGTGCATCACGGCGAGTGCGCCGTCCTTGCTCAGATGAAGGTCCAGCTCGATCGCGTCCATTCCGGCCCGTTCCGCGTGGACGAACGAGCGCAGGGTGTTCTCCGGCTCGACACCCATCACTCCGCGATGTCCGATGGTGAGAAAAGACAAGGCAACCCGCTTCCGTCGACGGCTTCTCCCGCGTGCGGCTCCTACCCAAGAAGCACTACGGCATTACGGCGATTCGGCAGCCTGACGGCCTCGCGGCGGATGGGAAGGACGGACGCCCGTGGCGCGTGTCCGGCCGACGGAAGTGGCCGCCTCAAACGTTCCGCACAGGAAGAATCGCGGTGACCATGGGGGTGGGCAGGATAATTTTCTGGACCCCACTTGTCTCAAGGAACCGCACATGGATACGGTTGCTTAACGCGAGGTTCTCCCGTGGAGGAAGTGTTATGACGGAAATTCTTGTGCACGACGCCGCCGAAGGCGGCATAGCTACGGACCGGCGGGTGGTCGATCATCCCGCCTGGCCCGTGCTCAAGAATGCCGTGGAGGAGATCCGGCCCTGGCAGTCGAAGGACGGTGCCATCGACTTCGAGGCCGAGGGAGCGCCGTCCCCGGAGGCCGCACGGTCGACGCTGGACCGTGTGATCGGCGCGGTCGAGGAGCTCTCCCCGCTGCTGCCGCACGACGCCGCGTACCACCGCGCCCTCGTCGCAGACCTGCGCCGCTGGGCCGCGGACGGCTTCGGCGTGCCGGACTTCCTGGACTCGCTGCTCGCCTTCCAGCCGGCCAAGGACCGCGCCGACGGGCTGCAGCACCTGGTCGTCTTCGCGATGTACACGCAGAACGGCAACCCGGACCGAAACCTCGAAGCGGTCGTGCTGCGGATGGTCTGGCCCGAGTGGCTGGCCGATCTCGAAGCCACCCGCTACGACAACCCGCTGTTCTGCGGCATCACCTTCGAGGACTTCACCTCGGGTTACGACACCAACTCCGCGGTGCTCTTCCCGGAGACCATCGCCGTGCGCGAGGCTCCCGAGCGCTTCAGCTGGGGCGGCATCTTCTGCGACCGCGAGGCCGCCCGCTTCCGCCGGGTCACCGAGGCCTCCGTCGAGCTGCTCGGCGTCGAACTGCCCGAGGACATCCGGGAGATGGTCGCCGACCAGCAGCGCTGCGAGCAGGCCTTCGTGCTCTGGGACATGGTCCACGACCGCACCCACAGCCACGGCGACCTGCCCTTCGACCCCTTCATGATCAAGCAGCGCCAGCCGTTCTGGATGTACGGCCTGGAGGAGCTGCGCTGCGACCTCACCGCCTTCAAGGAGGCCGTGAAACTGGAGGCCGAGGGCAACGCGCACGGCCGCGACGTCCAGTACGCCGTCCTCTTCGACCGGATGTTCCGCTTCCCCGTCACCGGCGAGCGCGTCCGCAACTACGACGGCCTCGGCGGCCAGCTGCTCTTCGCGTACCTGCACAAGCACGACGTGGTCCGCTGGACCGACAACACGCTGAAGATCGACTGGGACCGCGCCCCGCAGATCACCAACCAGCTCTGCGCCGAGATCGAGAAGCTCTACCGCGACGGCATCGACCGCCCCAAGCTGGTCCACTGGTTCGCCGCGTACGACCTGGTCTCGACCTACCTCGCCCCGCACCCGGGTTCCCGCTGGGCCAAGGGACCGGACGCGCTGGACCTGTCGCAGCCGCCGCGTAAGCTCGTCGACGATGTGCTTCCGGACGAGTTTCCCCTGAGCATGTTCTATGAGGCGCTCTCCAAGAAGCTGAAGAACGTGATCGCCTCGACCAAGGGGATCACCGCCGCGGATGCCGAGCGGGCAGCCGCGTGAGCGCCGGGTCTGAGGAGGCGGTGGCCATGAACGGAAACGGCAAGGGCAACGGGAGCGGCGCTCTCGAAGGTGCCGTCGTAGCGGTCGCCGGGGCCGCCGGCCCGGCCGGACGGGCCGCCCTGCTGCGGCTCGCCGAGGCCGGCGCGACCGTCGTCGCCTCCGACGCGGACGCCACCCGGCTGGCCGAGGCGGTCGACGCCGCGCGCTACGCCCACGGCGGCGCCACCGTCACCGGCGACACGGTCGATCTGCTGGACCTCGGCGCCGCCCGCGAATGGGCGGACAAGACCGAGAAGGAATTCGGCCGGATCGACGGCCTGGTCCACCTCGTCGGCGGCTGGCGCGGCAGCCCGAGCTTCGCCGAGACCGACCTCGCCGACTGGAACCTGCTGGAGAAGCTGCTGATCCGTACGGTCCAGCACACCTCGCTGGCCTTCCAGGAGGGTCTCCAGCGCAGCGACCGGGGTCGCTATGTGCTGATCAGCGCGGCAGGGGCGAGCAAGCCGACCGCGGGAAACGCGGCCTACGCCGCGTCGAAGGCGGCGGCCGAGGCCTGGACGCTCGCGCTCGCGGACGCGTTCCGCAAGGCGGGGGGCGACGAAGGGCCCAGGACCGCGGCTGCGATCCTGATCATCAAGGCACTGGTGCACGACGCGATGCGCGCCGAGCGCCCCAATGCGAAATTCGCGGGCTTCACCGACGTCAAGGAGCTGGCCGATGCCATCGCCGGCGTCTGGGACCGGCCCGCCCCGGAAGTGAACGGAAAGCGCCTGTGGCTGACCCCACAACCGTAAGGACCGACGCGCGGCGCCACCACGACCCGCAGGTCCGCGGCTTCGCCAGCGACAACTACGCGGGCACCCACCCGGAGATCCTCGCTGCCCTCGCCCTCGCCAACGGCGGTCACCAGATCGCCTACGGGGAGGACGAGTACACCGAGCACCTCCAGCGCGTCATGCACAGCCACTTCGGCCCCACCGCCGAAGCCTTCCCGGTCTTCAACGGCACCGGTGCCAACGTCGTCTCCCTCCAGGCGATGACCGACCGCTGGGGCGCGGTGATCTGCGCCGAGTCCGCCCACATCAACGTGGACGAGGGCGGCGCCCCGGAGCGGGTGGGCGGCCTCAAGCTGCTCACCGTGCCCACCCCGGACGGCAAGCTCACCCCCGAGCTCATCGACCGGCAGGCATACGGGTGGGACGACGAGCACCGCGCCATGCCACAGGTCGTCTCGATCACCCAGAACACCGAGCTGGGCACGGTCTACACACCCGACGAGATCCGTGCCATCTGCGACCACGCCCACGGGCACGGCATGAAGGTCCATCTGGACGGGGCCCGGATAGCCAACGCCGCGGCGTCGCTGGACGTGCCGATGCGTACGTTCACCAACACCGTCGGCGTCGACGTGCTGTCCTTCGGCGGTACGAAGAACGGGGCGATCTTCGGCGAGGCCGTGGTCGTCCTGAACCCGGACGCCGTCCGTGCCATGAAGCACCTGCGCAAGCTGTCGATGCAGCTCGCGTCGAAGATGCGCTTCGTCTCCGTACAGCTGGAGGCGCTGCTCGCCGGGGATCTCTGGCTGCGCAACGCCCGGCACGCCAACGCGATGGCCCAGCGCCTCGCCGAGGGCGTGCGCACGGTGGACGGCGTGGAGATCCTCCACCCCGTCCAGGCCAACGCCGTCTTCGCCCGGCTGCCGCACGAGGTCAGCGAGCGGCTGCAGAAGCGCTTCCGCTTCTACTTCTGGGACGAGGCGGCCGGCGATGTCCGCTGGATGTGCGCCTTCGACACCCGGGAGGACGACGTGGACGCGTTCGTCCTCGCCCTGAAGGAAGAGATGGCGAAGTAGTCAGGGTTGAATAGATATGCGGCCGGCCGGAAAGTCATTGACCTGCGGCCGGCCGCACATCTACGCTCGGCGGCCATGGAGCTGATCCAGCAGGTCCCGGAACTTTCCGCCTATCTCGCTGCCGACGAGGCCATCGACCACGAGCATCCGCTGGTGAGGGAGACGGCCGCCGAACTCCGCGGCGACAGCACCGACGCATATGCATACGCAGCCGCCGCTTATGCCTTCGTCCGCGACACCGTCGTGCACTCCGCCGATTCGGGCGACCCGCGCGTCACCTGGCGCGCCTCCGACGTCCTTGCGACGCGCAACGGCATCTGCCATTCCAAGTCCCACGCCCTGGCCGCCCTTCTGCGCGCGGCGGGCATCCCGGCCGCCCTCTGCTACCAGGGGCTCCGCGACGACGACGGGCAGCCCGGCCCGGTGCACGGGCTGATCGCGGTCCGGCTGCCCGGCCGGGGCCGCTGGGACCGCCAGGACCCCCGGGGCAACAAGCCGGGCGTCGACGCGCGGTTCTCGCTCGACGAGGAGCAGCTGGCCTGGCCCGTCCACCCCGAAGCCGGCGACGTGGACTACCCGCTCCTGTACGCGACTGCGCATCCGGCGGTGCTGCGCGCGCTGAGGTCCGCCGAGGACCGCCGGCAGCTGTGGCGCACGCTGCCCACGGCGCTCTGAGGCCACGCGGGTGGGCAGCCCCGAGCCAGCGGCCCGCCGGATTCACCCGATCGCCGCAACGGCCTCTCTCCGGGGCGCGGAGCACCGCCCGCCCCCCGGAGTGACGTTTCGGCCGTCAGCTCTTCTCCCGCACCTCGGCGGGGGTCGGCGCCGTACCGCCGAGGTGGGCGGGCACCCACCAGGTGTCGCTCGCGTCCTTCGGGCGCACGGGATAGGCGCGCTGAGCCGCCTCCAGAAGCTCCTGGACCCGCTCCCGCAGCCGCCGGGTGATCGCACCCGCGTACTGGTCGGTGGGAGCCTCCACCGGCTCGCCGACCCGGATCGTCACCGGGATGTGATTGCGCTTGAAATTGCGCGGCCGTCCCTTGGTCCACAGCCGCTGCGTGCCCCACAGCGCCATCGGGATCAGCGGTACTCCGGCCTCCTGGGCCAGCCGGGCGGCGCCCGACTTGAAGCTCTTCAGCGTGAACGACTCCGAGATGGTGGCCTCGGGGAACACGCCGACGATCTCGCCGGAGCGCAGCGAGGCGAGCGCGTGCGCATACGCGTCCTCGCCCTGCTTGCGGTCGACGGGGATGTGCTTCATCCCGCGCATCAGCGGCCCCGAGACCTTGTGCCGGAAAACCGACTCCTTCGCCATGAAGCGGACCAGCCGCTTCTGCGGCAGGGCCGCGAGCCCGGTGAAGATGAAGTCCAGATAGCTGATGTGATTGCTCACCAGTACCGCGCCACCGGTCTTCGGGATGTGCTCGGAACCCTGAGTGTCGATCTTCAGGTCAAGCGCCTTGAAAAACGTGCGAGCGGCGCCGATGACCGGCCGATAGACGAGTTCTGCCATCTGGGGAAGACCCTTCTTCAGCGCCTGAGGAGGGTTCTCCCGGCGGAAGTTACGCAGCCGTAGGTTTGCGGCATTGCGCCGATCGTGCCCCATGCGCGACGCGGTGGCCAGTCTCCGAGGGCTCGGGGCGCGAGATTCTCGTCACGTGGAACCTCCGGGAATGTCTCGCGGGCCGACGGTGCTGACCTCTTGCGATGAGCTCTGACGGGAGGCCGAAGGTGGACGGGCAGACGCGTGGAGGGCCGCTGGACGCGGCCCGGATCGGCGCCGAACTGGGCGAGCGGGCCACTCTGGTGCAGTTCTCCAGCGCGTTCTGTCAGCCCTGCCGGGCCACCCGCCGCACCCTCGCGGAGGTGGCCCGCATGGTGGACGGTGTGGCCCATGTCGAGATCGACGCCGAGGCGCATCTCACCCTGGTGCGGGAGCTGGAGATCAGCCGGACGCCCACCGTGCTGGTCCTGGACGCGGCCGGCCGGATCGTCCGCCGGGCCGTCGGCCAGCCGCGCACCGTCGACGTGGTCGCCGCGCTGGGACAGGCGATGTGACGGACCGTGACGCATCTCCCACATCGCGGAACGCTCTTGACTGCACCCACCATGCATCGTCAGTCTGACGCTATGCCGCCGGAAGTCCTTCTCTACGGCCGGGTCCACGTCGATCTCGCCCGCAACGCGAGTGCGCGCTGTCCGGGTGCCTGAGCAACCACGGCCCCGTACGCCACTTCCGCAGAAGGACATGTCCATGACGGCATCGCCCGAGCTCGACGCCCCCCGCCAGGCTTCCCCCGAGCTGCTCCGCTCGGTCTTCCGGCAGCACGCCGCCGGTGTGGCGGTGATCACCGCCGCCGGTGACCGGCCGGTCGGCTTCACCGCCACCTCCCTCAACTCCGTCGCCGCCGAACCGCCGCTGATCTCCTTCGGGGTCGGCACATCGTCCTCCAGCTGGCCGGTCCTGGCCGAGGCCGAGCACGTCGGCGTCCACATACTCGGCGAGCACCAGCAGGAGCTGGCCGCCACCTTCGCCCGCAGCGGCGCCGACCGGTTCGGCCCGTCCACCTATTGGCGCAGTGGGCCCGAAGGAGTGCCGGTGCTCGGCGGCGTACTGGCGTGGCTGGTCTGCCGCGTGGTCGCCCGCGTCCCGGCGGGGGACCACCGGATCGTGATCGCGCAGGCCGTGGCCGGCGATCCGGCCGGAGCCGGCCGTCCGCTCCTCTATCACCAGGGCCGTTTCAACGCGCTGAGGGACTGATCCGGCCCGGGCGGCACATGGGGTGTCGTACGTTGGGCATATCACAGTTCCAAGCGCTTGCTCATGGGTGAGCCGCTGGGTGTACTGGCTAGTAATATTTCCGGTCGAGGCGTCGGTCGCCCCGACCGGAAACCGCCCCATCAGGCGCCTATGCTGCGTGCAACAAGGCAGCCCGGAAATGACGATGCAGTAGGAGAGCCGGCGTGAGCTTGAGGATCGTTGTCTGTGTGAAGTACGTGCCCGACGCCACCGGTGACCGGCATTTCGCCGATGACCTGACGGTGGAC